>NZ_QSRV01000006.1:52074-114287 GCF_003437235.1 Collinsella sp. TF07-1 | reverse complement strand
GGCGCAGCTGTGCGACGTGTTCTACATCGGTGGCACCAAGTGCGGCGCTCTGTGCGGCGAGGCCGTGGTGTTTTGCGGCATGCACGCTCCGGCGCATCCCATTCCGCGTATTAAGCAGCATGGCGCACTGCTCGCCAAAGGCCGCCTGACGGGTGTGCAGTTTGAGGCGCTCTTTACCGACGGCCTGTATTTTGAGATCGGTCGCCAGGCGATCGAGACCGCGCAGGCGCTGCGTCGTGTGTTGCACGGGCGCGGTTACCAGTTCTTCTTGGAGACGCCCACCAACCAGCAGTTTGTGATTTTGCCCAACGAGGACATGGCCCGCATTCGCGAGCATGCCTCGATCGAGTATTGGGAAAAGTACGACGAGACCCACACGGTGGTGCGCTTTTGCACCAGCTGGGCCACGACGCAGGAGGACATCGACGCGTTGGCGGCTGTCCTGTAGCCTGATGTAATGACGAGGGGCCGCCTTGCGCTGGGTTTGGCGCAAGGCGGCCTTTGTTTTTGAGGGAGAAGGGTTGTATGACCGAGATGTCCAAGCCGACGATTCGCCTGGCGACGCCCGATGATGCGCCGGCGTTGCTTGCCATTTACGAGCCGTATGTGCGCGAGACGGCGATAACCTGCGAATACGAGGTGCCGAGCGTTGAGGAGTTCGCCGGGCGCATCGAGCGCACGCTCAAGCGCTATCCGTACCTGGTGATGGAGCTGGACGGGCGTCCGGTAGGCTATGCCTATGTGAGTCCGCTTAACAGCCGCGAGGCCTACGACTGGTCGGTCGAGACGTCGATCTACCTGGCGCGCGACGTGCGCCACGGCGGGCTGGGCCGCAAGCTGCACGATGCGCTCAAGCAATGCCTGGTCGCGATGGGCATCACCAACATGTGCGCGCTCATTGCCGTGCCGCACGATAAGGACGACGAGTACCTGACGCACAACAGCCAGGATTTCCATGCCCATATGGGGTATCGCCTGGTGGGTGCCTTCGACCGTTGCGCTCAAAAGTTCGGTCGCTGGTACGACATGTGTTGGATGGAGCTGGTCCTAGCCGAGCGCATACCCAACCAACCCAAGCCAACCTGGTTCCCCGACCTCCCCAAACCTGCCATTTAGGGACAGGTTTATTTTGGCAGGTTTTATCTGGGCAAACGTTGCAAGCCGCTGCGAAGGATGCGGATACCTTCGCGGCGGCTTTTGTTTTGGGTGTGTATGACCAAGGCGATTGACCTGCGGATGCAGCAAAGCTCCAGATAAAACCGACCAAACTAGACCTGTCCCTTTTTGGCAGGTTTTTGGCTGTCTTGTGGCATCAAATCGCCGCAAGAAGCACGGCGTTCGTATGCTATTTTGACCTGAATCGTCCCCTCGGGACGCCTTGCGAGCTAAGTGAGTAGACTTTTTGGCGCAGGGCGAGCACAAAGCGCATCTGCCTTACTAAAACCGCAGGTCACAGAGATGGCTGTTTTGGGTGTGCTCGGCAGATCGCGAAAAGTCTACTCACTTAGGTTTACGGTGCTGGATATTCTGGACAGGAACAGTTGAGCTTGGACGGCGTGCGTTGCCAGGCGATGCTGGCATTTGCGCCATGCTGGTTTGAGATTTTATAAAAACCGCAGGTAAAACGTATATTAGGTGCATTTTGCCTGGTTTGGCGCGCTAGCCGATGGGCTCGGTGTATTTGGCGCGGTCGGTGCGTTGGATGCGCTTGGAGATGTGCAGCGGGCGGCCGTCGGTGTCGTAGACGTAGTCAGTGATAAGGATCAGTGCCTGCCCGCGCTCAACGTTGAGCAAAAACGCCTCGTTTTGCGAGGCGTAGCACACCTCAAAGGTCTTATGCCCCTGTGCCGGCGCGCGATGGAATTCTTGGCGCAGCGTGGCGTAGAGCGAACCGTTGATATCGCGATCGATGAGTGCTTCAAAGCTCGGTGGTAGATAGGTGGTCTCCAGGCACAGTGGCGCATCGTCCAGGTAACGCAGGCGGACAAGTTTGACAAGCTTGCTGCCCACGGTAGCGTCAAAGAACTTGGCCACGCTGCCCATTGCTTTGGCAAAGCCCGAGTCCACCGTGCGCGTGGTGGGCTTCATGCCCCGGCCTTCGACCTGCTTGGTATAGCTCGAAAACACCAGGTTGTTCTCGTGGAGCGCGGGCGTGTCGGCCACAAAGGTGCCACGTCCGCGCTCGGTGCGCACCAGGCCCTCGTCAACTAACACCTTAAGCGCGTGGCGCACGGTGCTGCGCGACAGCCCCGATTCGTCCATGAGCTCCATCTCGGACGGCAGCTTGTCTCCGCGTGCGTAGGTGCCGGCGGCGATGCGGTCACGCAGCGTACCCGCCAGACGCTCGTATTGGGCCAAGTTCTTTTTTGACGAAGTGCTCATGCGAATAACCTGTATCTAACTTATATGCTTACCGAACCAAGCATGTATCCAACATGACAACAAAACCGCTGGTAATAGATTGCCGAAAACTTTACCAGCAAAATATCTAAGACAAATATAGCATACAACTAGTCGACATAACCAAAACATGTATGTAACTTGTATGCCATCAAGAGCATCAAACGAGAAGAAAGGCTGATGCACGATGACTACTCAGGAACAGGTTAAGGATGTCGTCTCCCAGGTTTTGGCTGACAAGGCAGACAAGGGCGGCATCAAGCGCGTTGTGTGGATCGGCGCCGGCGGATCTAACGGTGGTAACTATCCTGCCCAGTACTTTATGGAGCACGAGGCCACGCAGGTCGTGAGCTCCAGCTACACCAGCAACGAGTTTGTGCACGCCACCCCGGCCTACGTCAACGAGAACACCCTGGCCGTCGTCGTGTCCATGCGCGGCACCAAGGAGACCATCGTCGCCGCCCAGGTCGCCAAGGACCACGGCGCCAGCACCATCGCCATCTATGTTGACGAGTCCGGCCTCACCGAGGTCTGCGACTACAAGATCCAGTACGACAGCTTGGCCGTTGACGAGTCTTGCATGGGCCGCACCAACTCCGCCGTCGTGACCATGATCGCCATGGAGCTCACGCAGCAGACCGAGGGCTATGCCGAGTACGAGACCGCTATGGCCGCGTTCGACTTGGTCGACCCCATCTATCGCAAGGCCGTCGAGTACACCCGTCCGCTCGCTGCTAAGTGGGCCGAGCAGAACGCCGACAAGCCCTGCATCAACGTCATGGCCCAGGGGCCGCTCTTTGGTGCCGCCTACGTCTTTAGCATCTGCAACGTGCAGGAGATGCTGCAGATCGACTCCTGCACCATCAACACCTGCGACTTCTTCCACGGCCCCTTCGAGATTCTGGACAAGCGCACCTCGCTGTTCCAGCTCATCAGCGTCGGCCGCAGCCGCTGCAATGACGAGCGCGGCATCCGCTTCGTCAACCAGTACGGTGGCGAGCGCGTCTATCAGCTCGACGCCAAGGAGCTCGGCCTCAACGACATCAAGGACAGCGTGAGCGAGTACTTCAACCACCTGATCTTTGCCCCGATCCTCAACAACGTCTACATGCGTGCGCTCTCCGCCGTCACCCACAAGGATTACATGACGCGCCGTTACATGTGGAAGCTGGATTACTAAGGGATAGAGCGGCCTAACAGCCCAATACCCCTCATGAGTTGCGGTGGAATAGTTCCTGTTTGGGAGCGTGAAGCCTCTGTTTGAGAACTATTTCACCGCAACTGCTAGAGCGGCACTTGGGGACGTTCCCTTTCTGCCGGCACCTGCGACACTCCCTGTGTCAAGAGTTTTCCCGTTCGCCGATTTCAGTCTTGATAAATGTATATAACGACTATAACGTAGCATGAAACATATTGGAAACAGAACCAAGGAGGCTGCGTTGAAGAGAAGCAATATGGGCTATGCGTTGGTGCTGATCGCCGCCCTCATGTGGGGAACCATCGGCATCTTTGTTAACGGAATATCCGCCCTGGGCGTTTCGTCTCAGAGCATGGCGGCCTTTCGCCTGTTGTCGGGTGCCGTCTTGATGGCTCCGGTTTTGGTATTCATGGGTTGCCAGGGAGGTGCTCGTGAGGGAAAAGCCTCGGGTCCCATGGCGCTGTTCAAGGCAAGTCCTAAAGAGCTCGTCCCCTGCGCACTTGTCGGTATCGTCGGTTTGGCCGTCGCCAACACCTGCTATTACGAGTGCATGGGTGAGGTGGGCATGTCCACGGCCTCGGTGCTGCTCTATACCTCGCCGGTGTTTGGCGTCATGCTCGGCCGCGTGCTTTATCGCGAGGGCGTGACCCCCAACAAGCTCGTCGCCATCATCTTTAACATTGTGGGTTGCGTGCTCGCGGTGACGAGCGGGGACCTGTCCGGTTTCCATTTCTCGACTTGGGGCGTCGCGTCGGGTGTGATCGCCGGACTTTGCGGTGCGTTGCTGGCTGTGTTTAGCCGCATGGCCACCAAGACGCTGCATCCGCTGGCGGTGACGTTTTGGGGCTTTGTCTTTGGCGGATGCTTTATGGCTGTGCTTTCTGCTCCGTGGTCCGATGTAGCCGCGGCAATGTCCCCGCAGCTCATTCTGCTGTTCGCGGGCTTTGGCTTTATTCCGACGGCTCTTGCGTACATCTTCTATATGCAGGGCCTCTCTATGGACCTCGAGACGTCGAAGGTGCCGGTCGTGGCTTCGTTCGAAACCGTGGCGACCGTTCTGGTCGGTATTGGCATCTATGCCGAGTCCGCCGGCGCAATCAAGGTCCTGGGCATTGTGCTGGTGCTCGCGTCCATCCTGATTATGAACACCGACTTCTCCAAGCTGCGCAACAGTGTATTTGTCGGTCATGTCGCTGAGAGCATGACCTTTAAGCCCAACGCGTGGTGGACGGAGAAAACGCAGGACATGGATCTGTTTAAGGAACGCACCGGCATCGCGCTGGAGCCCACCGTGCAGGAAAGCCCCTGGTACTTCGTGCGATAGGGGATTGCGCGCAGGGTCCGACTTGGGGTTATCCCGCCAGTGCCGGCCTGCCCAGCCCCAACGTTTCAAGTACGTTAAACCCGTCAACGGTCGATTTTCACCCGCGAACGGTCTTTATACTAATTAGCAATATCCGCAACGTATAAGACGTTATAATGACCATAACGAAAAGGAGGAGGCAAGATGAATCAGATCATTCTCGCATCTCATGGCGGCCTGGCCGCAGGCGCCAAAGACACGCTCGAGATGGTTCTCGGCGACGTGTCGAACGTCCACGTCGTGTCGCTTGCTCGTGACGACAAGGAGCCCATCACCAATAAGGTGGACGCCATGATCGCCACGTTCAACGCGGACGACACCGTCTATGTGCTGACCGATATGCTCGGCAGCTCGGTCAACAACAGCATGGTCGAGCTTTCCAAGAACGGCACGAAGTTCACGGTTGTCAGCGGTTTCAACATCCCGCTGGCGCTCACGCTCGCTATGAGCCCCGTCCCCGTCAAGGGCGCCGAGCTCGCGGCCCTCATCAACGAGGCCCGCACCGGTCTGACCAACCCCAACGCACCGGTCGAGGTCGCCGCGGCTCCCGCCAAGAAGGCCAAGGCGTCCCGTCACAGCTCCGGTCCCGCCAAGATTGTCCTCGCGCGTCTTGACTACCGTCTGCTGCACGGCCAGGTCGTCTTTACCTGGACCACCAAGGTCCAGGCCGAGCGCATCATCGTCGTCGACAACGCTGCCGCCAACGATGACATCAAGAAGGGCGCTCTTAAGCTGGCCAAGCCCCAGGGCGTGCGCCTGAACGTCTTCACCGTCGAGCGTGCCCTCGCCAAGATGGACAAGCTCAACACCCTCGGCGAGCGCGTCATGTTCGTCTTTGGCAACACTGCCGAGATGCTGCAGTTCTGCCAGGGCTACAAGCTCGACGCCATCAACCTGGGCGCCACCGCCAACCACGACGGTGCCGAACAGGTCGGCGGCAAGGACAGCTCCGTCTTCTTCGACGCCACCCAGAAGGCCGACGTCAACCAGCTGCTCGACATGGGCATCAAGCTCTACGTCCAGCAGACCCCTACGTATCAGAGCGTCGACATCGACGCCAAGCTGTAATCAACCAGGCTTTTGCCTGACTGAAAGGAGAAGGGTATGAATACGTTCATCAGTGCGGTGCTCGTCGGCCTCGTCGGCGTGTTCTGCATGTGGGACTCCCGCCTGCTCGGTCGTCTTAACTTCGAGCAGCCCCTCGTTGGCGCTACGCTCGTCGGTCTGCTGCTGGGCGATGTGCCCACCGGCCTTGCCGTCGGTGCCGCCGTCGAGCTCGTGTCCATGGGCCTGGTGCAGGTCGGCGCCGCCGTTCCGCCCGATATGGTCCTGGGCGGCATCGTGGCAGCTGCCTTCGCGTGCCTGACCGATGCTTCTGCTGAGACCGCCATGACGATCGCCATCCCGGTCGCCGTCCTGGGTCAGCTCCTCGGCATCGTGTTCCGTTCCATCATCGCCGCCCTCACCCATGTGGCCGATAGCGCGATCGATAACGGTAACTTCAAGACCGCCTACCGTATGCACATCTGCGCCGGCTCCGGTCTGTACGCCATCATGTACTTCCTGCCGATCTTCCTGGCCGTCTTTGTTGGCACCGACCTGGTTCAGGCCATCGTCAACATGGTTCCCGAGTGGCTGTCCGTTGGTCTGAACGTTTCGACCAAGATCATGACCGCCTACGGTCTGGCTCTGCTGCTCACCATGATGATCAAGAAGGGTATGACCCCGTTCCTGTTCATCGGTTTCCTGCTCGCCGCCTACCTCAACCTGTCCGTCATCGCGGTCGCTCTGATCGGTGTGTGCCTGGCTATCGTCTTCATGGGCTTCAAGTTCAATGGCTCCCATGCAACCGCCGGTGTCGATTCCGACTACGATCCGCTCGAAGACGACGAAGACTAAGGAGGAACACACTATGGCAACCGCAACCAAGGACGTGTCCCTGAACAAGAAGGTCAGCCAGTTCTTCTGGCGCTCCTGGGCCATCCAGGCCTCTTGGAACTACGAGCGTCAGATGAACATGGGCTTCCTCTACGGCATGGTTCCTACGCTCGACCGCCTCTATCCGGACGAGTCCGACCCCAAGCAGCTCGCTGCTAAGAAAGAGGCTTACCACCGTCACATGGCGTTCTACAACTGCACCCCGCAGACGAGCGCTTTTGTCCTAGGTCTCGCCGCCTCCATGGAGGAGGAGTACGCCAAGGATCCCGAGAACTTCGATCCCGATTCGATCAACGCGGTCAAGACCTCCCTCATGGGTCCGCTTTCCGGCATCGGTGACTCCCTCTTCCAGGGCACCATCCGCGTTATCGCCTTTGGCCTGGGCGTTCAGCTGGCTCAGCAGGGCTCCATCATGGGCCCGATCCTGGCCATGCTCATCTCCATCGTCCCCTCTGTGCTGATCACTTGGTTCGCAGCCAAGATGGGCTATCAGGGCGGCCACGAGTGCCTGAGCAAGCTTCAGGGCGGCGACCTCATGGAAAAGCTCATGTATGTCTGCGGCATCGTAGGTCTTATGTCCGTGGGCGGCATGATCGCTACGCTGATCGGCGCCACCACCCCGCTGCAGTTCGCTGAGGGCACCGTCGTTATCCAGGACATCCTGGACGGTATGATGCCCCAGATGATCTCCCTTGGCCTCACTGGCCTTATGTACTGGCTCATCAAGAAGAACGTCAACACCGGTTGGCTTCTCGTGATCGCCATCGTGGGCGGCATCGCCCTCTCCGCGGCCGGCATCCTGGCCTAGTCGCGACCAAGCGCCTAACCGCTTTCCCCCGGGGGCCTGCCTGGCATCCCATACCCCAGGCAGGCTTCCATCCCTAGATGTGTCAAAGGGACAGTTCCTTTGACACATCCTCAACGGGCCGGCGACTCGGTCCAAACCACGGTAACCCTGCGAGCGCCCGGCAATGTGGCGCCGCAAAAAATCGAAAGGAATGTGTCAGATGTACGAGATCGACCTTAACCTCCCTAAGCAGATCGTCGCTGACGTCCTGTCCAACCACGAGATCCACAGCGTCGCCTTCGTCGGCTGCGGTGCTTCCATGTCCGACCTTTACCCTGCCAAGTACTTCCTGGCCAACAACACGGACAAGCTGAACGTTCAGATTTTCACCGCTAACGAGTTCAACTACGACACGCCTTCCTGGGTCAACGAGCACACCTTCGTGATCACCTGCTCCCTCGGTGGCTCCACGCCCGAGACCGTCGAGGCCAACAAGACCGCCAAGAAGCACAACTGCCCGGTCGTCTCCCTCACCAACAAGGCCGGCTCCGCTCTGACCGTCGACGCCGACCACGTCATCGTTCACGGCTTCCATGCCAACTACGCTGCCAAGTGCGAGAAGCCCGGCTACGCCATCGCTCTTGCTCTCGAGATCCTTCAGCAGACCGAGGGCTATGACCACTACGAGGACATGATCACCGGCCTCACCAACGTCTTCGAGCTCTGCGAGAACGCCGCTCAGTCCGCCAAGGGCCTCGCCAAGCAGTTCGCCCAGGACTTCAAGGACGACAAGATGATCTACTTCATGGCCTCTGGTGCCTCCGAGAAGATGGCTTATTCTCACGCCGCCTTCCTGTTCACCGAGATGCAGTGGATCGACGCCGCCGCCTACAACACCGGCGAGTACTTCCACGGCCCGTTCGAGGTTTCCACCGAGGGTAAGCCCTACGTCTTCTTCATGTCCGATGGTGCCACCCGTCCGATGGACGCCCGCGCCCTCACCTTCCTTAAGCGCATGGGCGCCAAGGTCGCTCTGATCGACTCCAAGGACTACGGTCTGGCCGACGCCGTGCCGGCAAGCGTCGTCACCTACTTCAACCCGCTGCTGCACCTCGCCGTTATGCGCGAGTACGGCAACCAGATCGCCGAGGCCCGTCAGCACCCGCTGACCATGCGTCGCTACATGTGGAAGCTTTCCTACTAATCACAAGTAAGTAGACCTTACGGGTTGATTGAGAGGGGATGGGGTTTTGCCCCGTCCCCTTTTTTGCTTTGGGGAGGGCGTGTCTGTCGCGTCGCAAAACACCAGATAAAACCTACCAAAATAAACCTGTCCCTTTTTGGCAGGTGGGAGGAGATGCGTATGATCAAGGCAGTGCTGTTTGATATGGACGGCGTGCTGGTCGATACCGAGTGGTTCTATAACCGTCGCCGCGTGGCGTTTATGGAGGAGAAGGGGTTCCACTTTGACGAGATCCCCGATCTTTCGGGGTCTAACGAGCCTGCCATTTGGAAGTCGCTGGTGCCCGACGATATTGAGCTGCGCGAGCGCCTGCGCGTGGAGTACAAGCAGGTCTACAGCCCGGTTCACCCCGTTCCGTATGCCGAGCTGCTCAACGAGCAGACGGAGCCGGTGATGCGCGAGCTGCACGAGCGCGGCGTGAAGTGCGCCATCGCAAGCTCGTCCTATCGTGAGCTCATTGACGAGCTGGTTGAGATTGCCGGTATCGCCGACGTGCTGGACTACACCATCAGCGGTCACGAGTGCAGTGCGTTTAAGCCCGACCCCGAGATCTACCTGCGTGCCATGAAGGCGCTGGATGTTGAGCCGTCCGAGTGTCTGGTTATCGAGGACTCGCCGTTGGGCATCGAGGCCGGCAAGCGCTCCGGCGCCCGCGTCCTGGCACTGCGTCCGCATGAGGGCGTCAACCTGGACCAGTCCGCCGCCGACGTCGTCATCGACAACCTGAGCGACATTTTGGCCGCTCTGTAGTGTCAATCCACCGCGAGAAGCACTGGTTCACGCGTCATTTGCTGCGGATTGGCTTAATTTGTCATCTATTTGGATCCGTTTGGCTTCGATTCGGACTAAGTGAGTAGACTTTTTGGTGCAGGACGAGCACAAAGCGCATCTGCTCTAGTAAAACCGCAGGTCACAGGGGTGGCGGTTTTGGGTGTGCTCTGCAGATCGCGTAAAGTCTACTCACTTGTAATTTGGGCCTTTGGTCGTGGGGTTGCTGGTCCCGCTTTGGTTGTCGAGAGAGGGTGAATTGAAGCGCCCCCGCATGCTCCATGCTACAATCGCGGCCACGCCCCACAACTACATCTGCCTTCGAAAGGAGCCTACGTGGCGAACGCCATCGATCAGCTCACGGACCGCGTGCTCGTGCTCGGCCGCCTCACCATCGTTCGCCGCGCCATTACTGCCGTGGCGGTCACCATTTCTGCCGTTCTCCAGACATTCCTGATCCAGGCGTTCATTCAACCCGCCGACCTGCTTCCGAGCGGCCTTACCGGCGTCGCGGTCCTGCTCGATCGCGTTACCTCGCTCGGTGGCGTTCACATCGACATCTCGCTCGGTATGCTCGCGCTCAACATCCCCGTGGCGCTCCTATGCTGGAGCGGCATTAGCAAGCGTTTCGTCATCTTCTCGATGACGCAGGTCGTGCTCTCGTCGCTGTTCCTCAACGTCTTTCACTTCGCGCCGTTTTTGGGCGACAAGATCATGCTAATCATTTTTGGCGGCGTGGTCTCGGGTCTGGGCGCTGCCATCGCGCTTAAGTCCGGCGCATCTACCGGCGGCACCGACTTTATCGCGCTGTGGGTCTCCAACCACACGGGTAAGACCATCTGGGGTGTCATCTTTGGTTTCAACTGCTTTATCCTGGCGATCTTTGGCTTTATGTTTGGCTGGGATAACGCGGCGTACTCCATAGTGTTCCAGTTTATTTCGACCAAGACCATCGACAGCTTCTATCATCGCTACGACCGTGTGACGCTGCAGATCACAACGCGCAAGGCAGACGAGGTCATGACCGCCTATGTTGACCATTTTCAGCATGGTATTAGCTGCGCCGAGGTCATCGGCGGATACAGCCGTGAAAAGATGTACCTGCTGCACACCGTTGTCTCGACCTACGAGAGCCAGGACATTATCAAGCTAGTGTGCGACATTGATCCCGGTGCCGTGATCAACGTGTTCCACACGCTCAGCTTTGTGGGCGGCTGGTGGGGTGGTCATGTCGACGAGCCCATGCCCACGGCCGTTCCCGATCCCGACAAGCCCGCACGCATGGCCAGCAGGCAGGCGCGCCTCAGCGAGCAGGACAGTCTGCAACAGGACGACGGCAAGTAAGGTTTTGCTGTATGTGGTGTATCGTTTTATCCAACTGAGGTAACATATAAAAAGACGTTATATACGTATTAGTTATTTTAATATTTCGATAAGAGTGATTAGATATGCCTGCGCCCAAAAATGCACCGCTTTACCAGCAGATTTACGACGAAATCAAGGATGCGATCGAGAAAGGTGTTTATGCACCCAAGGAGCGTATTCCGTCCGAGCTCGAGCTAGCCGAGCAGTACGAGGTGAGCCGAATTACGGTGCGCCGCGCCGTCGAGGAGTTGTGCTCCGATGGCTACCTGGTTAAGCAGCAGGGCCGCGGCACCTTTGTTTCCACGCCGCACATCAATCGCCAGTTTCACGCCTCGACGCTGCAGACGTTTACCGCGCTGTGTGCCGACAACGGCATGAAGGCGGGCGCACATGTGATCGATCGTCAGATTGTTCCGGCGCGCCAAAACGAGATGGAGTTCTTTGGCCTGCAGAAGGATGCGCTGCTGCTGCATATCAAGCGCGTGCGTACGGCCGACGGTGAGCCCATCTTTGAGGAGAACATCTTTGTGCCGTTTGACGCCTACCGTGAGCTGTTGACGGCCGATCTTGAGGACAAGTCGATTTTTGCCGAGGTCGAGCGTGTTGGCGGAACGCCGATTGTCTCGGTTGGCTACCGCACGGTCGAGGCCGTTCGCGCCAATGCCGAGCAGGCGGCTGAGCTGGGCATTGCTCCGCACGATCCGCTGCTCAACCTGCGTGCCGGCTTTATCGGCCCCAATGGCGAGCCGGTCCTGATGGGTAAGCAGTACTACGTGGGATCGCGCTACGTTATGGTCATGTAAGTTACGCGGTTTTACCAAACCGCGTAACGGGCCGACGCTGCGCCCTTGGTTCCGCCGTTCTAGCGAACGGCGGACCGGTCGACGCTGCAAACGCCCCTAAGCGGCAATCTGACGTTCAATCGTCGGTCGCGTACCGAAGTACGCTTCCCTCCTCTTTCACGTCACCTTGCTCGCTTAGGGGCGTTTTCGCTGACTTATGCTCAACCTGAGACGTTTCCACGCCTGTCAAGAGCTTAGCCGTTGGGGACGTTCTTAAACGACTAGTCATTCAAGAACGTCCCCAATGACTACCCGCAGAATGAGCGTGGCTGACAGCCGTACGGCAGCGGTCCGCGTGGCGGCGTATAATCGGCGGCAGATGACTTGGACGTTAGGAAACCATGACCGATAGCATGCAGCAGATGGCGCTCGACACGCTCGGCGCCTATTTTGGCTACACCTCGTTTCGCCCGGGACAGGACCGCATGGTCGATGCGATCCTTGCCGGTCGCGATGCGCTGGGTGTTATGCCCACAGGCGCCGGCAAGTCCATTTGCTACCAGGTGCCCGCGCTCATGCTGCCCGGCATCACCTTTGTGGTGAGTCCGCTGCTGTCGCTTATGGAGGATCAGACCCGCGCATTGCTCGCGGCGGGTGCGCGGCCCAGCTATCTCAACTCCAGCCTTACTCCGGCCCAGCAAAACACCGTGCTCAAGCGGGCGCGCGAGGGCCGCTACCAGCTTATGTACGTGGCGCCCGAGCGCCTGCTCGAGCCGCGCTTTTTAGCCTTTGCGCAGGAGGCCGCGGCGGACGGCGGCATCGGCGTGCCGCTCGTGGCCATTGACGAGGCCCACTGCGTGAGCCAATGGGGCCAGGATTTTCGCCCCGCTTACCTGCAGATTCGCGAGTTTATCGATTCGCTGCCGCAGCGCCCCATCGTGGCTGCCTTTACCGCTACGGCGACCGAGCGCGTGCGTGCGGACATTCAGCAGATGCTCGGCTTGCAAAACCCCGCGACGGTGGTGACGGGCTTCGATCGCAAGAACCTCTACTTTGGTTGCGAGGAGATGGGCGACAAGGCCAAGACTGCCTGGGTGCGCGACTACGTGATCGCGCATTCGAGCGAGAGCGGCATCGTGTATTGCTCCACCCGCAAGACGGTCGATGCGCTGGCAGGCGAGCTTGCCGAGGCGCTGGGACCCAGCGGCATTCGCGTTGGCCGCTACCATGCCGGCATGGGTAACGACGCCCGCCGCCAAAGCCAGCGTGCCTTTATCGACGACGATATCCAGGTGATGGTTGCCACCAACGCCTTTGGCATGGGCATCGACAAGCCCAACGTGCGCTACGTGATTCACAACAACGTGCCCGAGAGCATCGAGGCATACTACCAAGAGGCGGGTCGAGCCGGCCGCGATGGCGACCCGGCCAGCTGCCATCTGCTGTGGAACGGTAACGATTTTCGCATGCGTCGCTTTTTGATCGACCGCGGCGATGCTGCCGATGAGGCGCTCGACGACGAGCAGCGCGCGTGGGCGCTCCAGAATCGATATCGCCTGCTCAGCCAGATGGAGGGCTACTGCAATACCACCGGCTGCCTGCGCGAATACATGCTGCGCTACTTTGGCGACGAGGCCGCGGCCGAGCATGCTGCCGCGGCTGGTGCGGGCAGCACCGCCACGGACGACGCCGAGGGCTGCGGCAACTGCAGCAACTGCCTCACGAAGTTCGAGGTCGAGGACGTCACCGATATGGCCCGCGCCGCCGTGCGCTATGTGGCCACGCGTCCCATGCGCTTTGGCAAATCGCTGGTCGCCGATGTGCTCCACGGCGGCAACACCGAGCGCATTCGCCAGATGCATCTGGACGAGGACCGCGGCTACGGTGAGCTGTCGAGCGAATCGGTCGGGCGCATCAAGGATATCATCGGCCAGCTGTGCGGCCGCGGTTATTTGGCCACCTCGCAGGGGCAGTACCCGGTCGTGGGGCTGGGCCCGCGTGCCGGCGAGGTCGAGAACGAGGCGTTCGCCTTTACCGTTAAGCGTCGCGCGTCCAAGCGCAAGGCCTCGGCCCGCGCCCGCCGTGCGGTGGATCTGCTGCGCGAGGAGGCCGAGCTGGATCAGCGCCCGCGCGTGGGCGACGATGCCGAGCTGTTCGAGCGCCTGCGCGCCCTGCGCAAGGAAATCTCGACCGAGCTCGAGATGGCGCCGTATATGGTCTTCTCCGACAAGGCCCTGCGCGGCCTGTGCCGCCTGCGCCCGCAGACGCGCGACGAGCTTATCCAGGTCAACGGCATCGGCGAGAAAAAGGCCGACGCCTTTGGCGAGCAGTTTATGGCGGCGATTGAAGAGTTTGAGTCCGAGCATGCGCGGGATGGAGCGTAACGATGGCAACCGACGATAAAACCGACCGCGCTGGCGTATCCGCCGTACCACTGTACCAGCAGGTCATGGACGACCTGAAGGGCGAGATCGCGCGCGGCGTGTATGCGGCCGGCTCGCGCATTCCTTCCGAGATGGAGCTCGCGAAGTCTTACGGCGTGGGGCGCATCACCGTGCGCCGCGCCATCGAGGAGCTGTCGCGCGCGGGGTATCTCAACCGCCAACAGGGGAGGGGCACTTTTGTGTGCGCTCCCAAGCTCAAGCGCAAGATTCGCCAGAAGGGTGACGTTCAGAGCTTTTCCGAGGGTTGCGCTGCCAACGACATGGTTGCCGGAGCGCGCCTGGTGTCGCGCACGGTGGTCGCGGCGACGCGCGAGGACGCGGCGTTCTTTGGCGTGGAGCCCGGCTGCGAGCTCATCGTAGTCGAGCGCGTGCGCACGGCAGATGGCGTGCCCGTCATGCTCGAGAACAACTCTTTTGTGCTGGCCGACCATCCCTACCTGCAGACGCTTGCCGACGAGGACCTTGCCGATAACTCGATCTTTGCACTCGTTGCCGAGCATTCGGGCCGCGCGCCGCTCAAGTCCGACCCCTGCACCGTGGAGATTGCGCTGGCGGATGCCCAGGCGGCCCCGCTGCTGGAGGTGCCGGTCGGCGAGCCGCTCTTCTATATGGAGGCGTACTTTACCGATGCGGACGGGCGGCCCCTGCTGCTCGGGCGCCAAAAGATCGTGGGCTCGCGCTACGTGTTCGACATCTAACGTCCATAGATAGAACAACATAGAACAAATTTGCTGAAATGACTTCACGGGCACCTGCTTGCATGCTATAAATAGAACAACATAGAACGACTGCAGGTACGAGCTGCCGTCGTCCAAAGCCGCCACACAAGGAGGAGCGTCACCGTGAACGCACACGATCTGATTCAGGAAATCATCGAGCGCAAGGGCAAGGTCGAGAATGTCTTTTGGATCGCCTGCGGCGGTTCGATGATCGACCTCATGCCGGCTAACGAACTGCTCAAGCGCGAGGCCACCACGTTTACTTCGACGGTCTACACAGCGCGCGAGTTTTGCCTGATGGCCCCCAAGAGCCTAGGGCCGAAGTCACTCGTCATCGCCTGCAGCCACAGCGGCAATACGCAGGAGGTCGTCGACGGTTGCGAGATGGCGCTGGCAGCCGGCGCCGAGGTCGTGGCCATGACAGACTGCGAGGGCTCCAAGATTGATAACGGCAAGTGGACCCCCTGGGTCTACCCTTGGGGCGAGGGCGTGTCGCAGGCCGAGGTGCCGCAGGGCATCGGCGCTCTGATCGCCGCCGAACTGCTCCACCAGCAGGAGGGTTACGAGGCGCTCGCCGATATGTACGCCGGCCTTAAGCAGATGGATGCGCTGTTGCCCGCTGCCCGCGAGAAGGTTAATGCCGAGCTGGGCGATCGCTTTGCCGAGCTCTGCCAGCAGCACGAGTTCTTCTACATCCTGGGATCCGGCCCCAACTTTAGCCAGACCTACGCCATGGCCATCTGCTCGCTCATGGAGATGCAGTGGCAGCACTGCTGCTACATCCACTCCGGCGAGTACTTCCACGGCCCGTTCGAAGCCACCGAGCCCGGCGTGTTCTACTTTGTACAGCTCGGATCGGGCGAGTGTCGCCCCATGGAGGAGCGGGCGCTCGCATTCCTCAACACGCATACCGATACGGTCATGGTGCTCGATGCGCTCGAGTACGGCGTGGGTGAGGTGCCCGCCAGCGTGCGTTCGTTCCTAGAGCCGATCTTCTTCTACGCGATGAGCCGCGAGCTGCGCGCCGCTCGCGGCAAGGTGTTCGACCACAGCCCCGAGGTTCGTCGCTACATGGGCATCGAGCAGTACTAGGTACCGGGAAAAGTATTCACCTTCGATTCGCAAGGGCACTACGTGAGTCAAAAAAGCGGGCCGCGCCGGGGATTTCCGGCGCAGCCCGCTTTACATTGCGTCCGTATTAGCGAGTTGTCGCGTCAACAGGCGGCCTACTTCGCGTCGTATGCCTCGGCGTCCCACCAGTCGAGCTGGGCGATATTGTCGCGGATGTGCTGGCAGCTCTTGTGGAAGCCCTCGAGCTCGTACTCGGACAGGTCCAGCGTGTAGACCTCCTCGACGCCCTCGGCGCCGATCACGCACGGCAGGGAGGTGAAGATGCCCTCCTCGCCATATTGGCCGGTCATGAGCGTGGAGGCGGAAAGCACGGCGTGCTCGTTGTGCAGCACGGCGGCACAGATGCGCGCGGCGGAGTTGGCGACGGCGTACTCGGTGCACTGCTTGCCCTGGTAGGTCACATAGCCGCCCTTGCGCGCGAGCTCCTCGACCTCCATGTGGTCAAAGGCGTACTTGTCGGGGTTCTCGGCCTGGAGCTCGTTGAGGCTCTTGCCGGCGATGGTCGCAGCCTTAAAGGCAGCCAGCTGGCTAAAGCCGTGCTCGCCGATCATGTAGGCGTCGATGGACTTGGGGCTCACGCCGACCTTCTTGGAGATCTCGGTGCGCAGGCGGGCGGGGGCCAGACCGCAGCCCGAGCCGATAATCTTCTTGGGATCGTAGCCGGTCAGGTGCCACAGCTCGGTGCACACGACGTCGCAGGGGTTGGAGATGCTCACGAAGATACCGTCAAAGCCGGCGTCGACGATGCGCTTGGCAAAGGTGCGGGCGGCGTCGGTGGTAAAGAACAGCTCGCCGTCGCGGTTGCCAGCGGCCAGCGCGACCTTGCCGGCGGCGTTGACGATGACGTCGCAGCAGGCTAGCTCCTCGTAGTGGTCGTAGCAGTTGACGATCTTGGTGTTGTACGGGACAAACGAAAGGGAGTCGCGCAGGTCCTGGACCTCGGACGTCACCTTGGCCTCGTTGATATCGCACAGGTACAGCTCATCGGCAATGCCCTGCATGAGCAGACTGTTGGCAACATGTGCTCCTACGTGGCCCTGGCCGACCACACCGATCTTACGCGTCTGGTACATATATGCATCCTTTCGGCCGAGTTTTTCGCGTCGAACCATTGTAGCGTCCTGCTGCCACTTTGCTAGGCTAAAGCGCCGTAGATTTTTTGGGACATGCCTTAATCTCTATTTTTGGAGTGATTCGGGCCGCTGACGGCATCGCTGGGCGATGTGCTCGCGCGGATGGGGTCGCTCGTTGTACCATAGCTGCAACTGACTCGTAAGGAGCATCCATGCCCATTCGCATCCCCGACGCCCTCCCTGCCGCCGCGCAGCTCGAGAGCGAGAACATCTTTGTCATGACCGAGTACCGCGCGCTGCATCAGGACATCCGTCCGCTGCGCGTGCTCATCCTCAACCTCATGCCCACCAAAATCGCCACCGAGACGCAGATCATGCGCAAGCTCTCCAACACGCCGCTACAGGTGGAGGTGGACCTGCTGCGCACCAAAACGCACGAGGCCACGCACGTGAGCGCCGGCCACCTGGAGACGTTCTACCGCACGTTCGACGACATCCGCGACATTCACTACGACGGCTTGATCATCACAGGCGCGCCGGTGGAGCAGATGCCGTTCGAAGAGGTCGACTACTGGCCCGAGCTCTGCCAGATCATGGACTGGTCCACCACGCATGTGCACTCTACGCTGCACATTTGCTGGGGCGCGCAGGCGGGGCTCTACCATCATTACGGTATTCAGAAGTACGACCTGCCGGCAAAGGCGAGCGGCGTGTTCGAGCATTATCTGGTGAAGCCGCAGAGCCCGCTGGTCCGCGGCTTTGACGACCGTTTCTATGCCGTGCATTCGCGCAATACCGATGTGCGCCGCGAGGACGTGGAGGCCGAGCCGCAGCTCGAGGTCGTGGCAGTGTCCGACGAGGTGGGCCTGTATATCGTCAAGTCGACCGACAGTCGCCGCTTCTTTGTCTTTGGCCATCCCGAATACGATACCGACACGCTGCGTCTGGAGTACGAGCGCGACGTGAAGCGCGGGCTTGATCCTGATGTGCCGGCACATTACTTCCCGGGCGACGACCCCACCGCCGAGCCGCGCAACGTCTGGCGCAGCCAAGCTCAGCTGCTCTACACCAACTGGCTCAACTACTACGTCTACCAGACCACGCCCTACGACCTGGCCCGCGCCGGCGAGGAGCACTAGACTGCGGTGGTACTGCTGTAGCCGTGGCTGACGTGGCGGCGATTAGGCGCTGATGATGTGGGGTAGCGGCAGGTCGTGGGCGTCGGTGGGAACGTGGTCGACACGCTGTTCGTCAAAGGCGATGCCGATGATTTGACATGCGGGCGAGAGCATGGGCAGGTAGCGGTCGTAGCAGCCGCCGCCGTAGCCCAGGCGCTCGCCGGCGCGGTCGAAGGCTACGAGTGGCACGATGGCCATGTCGAGGGCCTCTGCAGACACGATAGGGAAGTGGTCGCTGTCGATGTCCATGGCCGCGAAGGCCCGCGTGGGGTGGGCGATAAACGGAGCCGCGGACGCATCGTCGACAGCGACTGTCCGCATGCACATGCGCTGGCCACGAGCTGCGGCATCAATTGCCGAGAGCATGCACGGATAGGCCACGCGCCAGCCGCGTTTGGCGGCAGCTGCGGCAAACGCGGCTGGGTCGACTTCGGAACCCATCGCGGCATAGACGGCAACGGTGTGCGGTGCCGCGGCACCCGAGCTGCCCAGCAACTCAACAAGCCGCGCGCAAATGACAGTAGACTTTGCCGCCCGAACATCCAAATCAATCGCATCGCGCCGAGCAATCACCGCCCGCCGCAACTCAGCCTTATCCATCCCAGCCTCCTCTCCCAAACCTACCAAAAAGGGACAGGTTTATTTTGGCAGGTTTTATCTGGGCAAACGTCAAAACCACCACGAGGGTGCAGTTCACTGCCTCCTTCGTGGTGGTTTGTGCCTATGCGATAACGCTACAACGCCGCAGCGATCGCTTCAGTCACAAACTTATTGAGTGACTCGCCCTTCTTTGCCGCTGCCAGCGCCGCCTGTTTGTGGAGCTCAGAGCCCGTTCTTACGTTGAACGAGCCCTTAAAAGCCCGCTCGGGCTCTTTGCCCTTCTCGGCGCAAAACTCAAGGTAATCGTCGACGGCGTCGTGGAAGCATTGCTCCACTTCTTCAGCCGTGGAGCCTTCAAATACGATTGCGTCCCTAATGCCGGCGACCATACCTGTTAGCACGCGCTGCTCGGCATCGAACTCGACTGGGGCGAAATAGCCCTTGTATGCCAAAACGTTACTCATGAATGCCTCCGACATCCTGCAGAAATCGAACGATGTTTCGAATGGTCCCCGCTGTCAATTCGTCAGATGGATGGGGTGCGTGCATCACGAACATCCTGCCATCTGATGGCCTGTAAAAGCGAACGCGCGATCCGGATGTCTTGCCCTTGCTGTCCATTTCAAAGCCATATAAGGCCATGACTTTTAAAAAATCGGCATACCGATACGTCGAGGGGCAGCTAAACAGTTGGGCGATGAGTTTATCGGCTCGAGTCATCCCGCCTCACATTCTGCAACTACATTCTAGTTGCAATTTAAGTCCGATGCAATCAATCATACTATAGAACACATGTACGTATGGAACAAGTGTTCGAACCACCACAAAGGTGCCTGTCCCCTTTGTGGTGGTTTGGGCTGAAGAGGAGCTTTCGCGGCAGTTTGTCTAAATCTGTAACAGTTACTCGGCAAAAATGGGCCTAGGTGTTACAGATTGAGATAAAGGGCCGGTGTCGCCCAGAACTGTCTCGATCTGTAACGTTTGGAGCCCATATTCCTGTCTAACTGTTACAGATCGAGACAAACCGGCAGACTGCGGCAAAAGAAAAAGGTAGATTTTTAGGCATGTCCCAAAAATCTACCTTTGTGCGTTAGCCCAGCAGGTCGATGACGGTAAAGCCGGCGTTGCTCTTGGCGATGACGTCGCGGCCGCCAAAGACGCAGGTTGGCGATTCGGCTGCGATGCGCGTCACGTCGGCGCCGAGCGAGCGCAGCTCAGCGGGCGTGGCGGCGAGCATCTGGGCGCGGCGCTTCTCGCGCGCATGCGGATCGAGTCCGGCCAGGTAGGTCGTGTTGCGGCGCTTGGTGAGCGCGTACGGCTTCACCGGCGCGTCCATGCCGCTCACGCAGCTCACGATAAAGCCCTCAAAGGCGGCTTCGTCGGGCTCAAAGCTGCCAAGCCATGCACCCGCGCGCTCCACGCGCTCAATCGAAGGATCGATTGCCGGGTCGCGGTAGGTGTAGAACGCCGCCTGACGCTCGCCGGCTGCGCGGAATCCGCAACCGTACGCACCAGCCTTCACGCGGATCTCGTTCCACAGGTAGTCGTAGGAGAGCGCGTTGGCAGCTACGGCCCAAGCGCCTGTCACGTCAATGCCCAGGCGACGTGGATCGCACGCACGCGCGGCAAAGCAGATGTCGCTGGGGATCACGAAAGCCTCGTGGCGGTCGCACGGCGCCGGCACCACGAGCGCGTCGCGGCCGGCGCCATCGCCAGCGTCCAGCCCCAGGTCGCCCGCGGCGGCCCAGTACGCGTTAAAGTCCTCATCGCTGCCGGTAAAGCTCGCCAGGCAGCCGTCGGCCACAAAGATGCGGTCTGCCAGCTCGGTGAGCTTGGCGCGCAGGTCATCCAGTCGCTCGTCAAAGTGGTCGAGCAGATCGCGCAAGAACAGATAGAAGTCCACGCCCGAAAGCTGCTCGCGCACCACGGCCGAAGGCGAGCTGTAGCTCATCGCGCGACCGAGCGCCGCCGAGTGACCGTTGTTGATAAAGCCCTGCTCAAGTCCAATGCGAATCTGCGTGAGCACGTCGCGCACGCGGTCGGCGTCGGCGTCGAGCAATAGCGTGCTCGACCACACCTCGCGCGGCAGGCTCGCCAGCGCATCGATCTTCTCGGATAGGGCTCCGGCGCTCACCAGCAGATAGGGGCGCACGCCGTCCACGTCGGGCTGGGTCATGACCTCGGTCGTAAAGCTCAAAAAGCCCAGCTTGCCGGCGAGCAGGTTGTCGAGTTCCTCGGCCGAATGCTCGCGCGTGGGCAGCTGCTTAAGCAGGCGGCAGAGCAGCGTCACATAGGGCAGGTCCTCAAACGCGACGCAGCTCAGGTCGAAATACTGCATGGCGTAGGCCAGGCGGTTGGTAGGGATGTCGTGGCGCAGACAGACGATGGGCGCGGTCGTGTCCACGACCAGCGGCGGTTCGGGGCGCGCCTCGCCAATGTCGGACACGCGCAGGCGCGGCAGCGTGGCCTTGGCCTCGGGCGTGTCCTCCGCCTCCTGCGCGGCACGCAGCGCGGCCGTGCGCTCGACCACGTCGGCCAGCTCGGCATCGGTCATGGCGTCGCGTTTGGCTGCCAGCTCGGCGGCTCCGGCGCCCTCCGAACCCTCGGCGGCATCCACCGGTACCAGCTCGACCAGCGCCATGTGATCGTTCTGCAGCACCAGCTCGCGCAGCAGGTCCTCAAAATAGCTGCCGTCCAGCTCGCCGCGCAGTTCCTCGTACACCGGACCGTACTTGAGCGCCAGCGTTGCAGCATCGTCATCGTAGAGCCAGGTGCTCAGCGCGTCGCACGCAATGGCCACGCCGTCAGCGATACCGTAGTCGCGCTGGCGCAGGTCGTATTCGTTGCTACTGATGATAGCTTCCAGGCGCTCGCGCGGAACGCCGTGCTCGCACAGGTCGCGGCAGGCGTCCTGGAACACGCGACGCAGCTCGCGCGCCACGCCGGGCTGCGCGTTTTGCAGCATGATGAGCTCGTAGGGCTGCAGGCTCTCGGCCGCGGTATAGCTCACCACGTTGCCGCCCAGGCCGGCGGCCAGAATGGCCTTCTTAACTGGCGCCTCGTTAGAACCCAGCAGCGCCTCAAACAGGATATCCGCCGCGATCGTACGCTTGCGGTCGAGCGCGCTGCCCAGCACAAGGCCCAGGCCCACCAAGGCGTTCTCGGGTGTGGTGGACATCTCGATGCGTTTGTACTCGCAGGTCACGGGTGCCTGCACGACCAGCGGATTGGGCGCCAGCATGGACGGGTCCTCGCCGGCGGCAACGGCTGCGTCCATGCGGCAGCTCGCGGCACTCGGCTGCGACAGATAGCGCTCGTCCAAAAAGGCCAACGCGCGGTCCACGTCCAGGTCGCCGTAGAGCGTGATGTAGGAGTTGGAAGGATTGTAGTGGCGCGCGTGCGTGTCCAGGAACTGCTCGTAGGTGAGCGTGGGAATCGCGCGCGGATCGCCGCCGCTCTCATGCGCATAGGCGGTGTCGGGATAGAGCGCGGCGTTGACGGCGTCGTCCAGCACGCTCATGGGGTCGGACAGCGCACCCTTCATCTCGTTGAACACCACGCCGTTATAGCGCAGCGTGCCCTCGTGCAGGCTCGCGGCGCTGCCATCGCCCTCGCCCTCGGCGCCCTCCGGCAGGTCCAACTCGTAGTGCCAGCCCTCCTGCTCAAAAATGGTGGGTTTGGTATAGATGGCCGGGTTGAACACCGCGTCCAGGTACACGTCCATCAGGTTGTACAGATCTTGCTCGTTGGTGGTGGCAACGGGGTAGATGGTCTTGTCGGGGTAGGTCATGGCGTTGAGGAACGTCTGCATGGAGCTCTTGATCAGGTCGACAAACGGCTCCTTGACGGGAAACTTAGCCGATCCGCACAGCACCGAGTGCTCAAGAATATGGAACACGCCGGTGGAGTCGGCCGGCGGCGTCTTAAAGCCAATGGCAAAGGCTTTGTTTTCGTCGTCGCACGCCAGGTACAGCAGGCGAGCGCCCGAGGCGGTGTGGCGCAGCACGTAGGCGTCCGAGTCGAGCTCGGGCACGGTCTCGCAACGCTCGACGGCAAAGCCGTGGCAGGTGGTGCCGGGTGCCAGCAGCGCGGCGGCTGCGGCGCGCGGGTCGGTTGAGGTGGTGGGCATATGCAGTCTCCTTTGACGCCCCAGCGGGGGCGAATCGAGTCGAATCCCCGAGAGTATACCCATATGGGGCCGCGGCTCTGCGACGAACTGAAGACGATGCCAGCGGATTGGACAAAGGCCCCGCGCGTTCACCGCACGAGCGTGGAAACTTGGACGCCTATCGAATGAGAGTGGATTTTCGGACGGAATCAGCCTCAAAACGCCCAAAAACCGTCCAAATATCCACCCTCATTTCCCGACCGTCCAAAATCCACGCTCATCCGCCGCCCGCACATCTCTCATAT
Source organism: Collinsella sp. TF07-1 (assembly GCF_003437235.1). NCBI lineage: Bacteria > Bacillati > Actinomycetota > Coriobacteriia > Coriobacteriales > Coriobacteriaceae > Collinsella > Collinsella sp. TF07-1. The sequence goes on along the minus strand of NZ_QSRV01000006.1, from coordinate 90,885 downwards.
CTCATTCGTCTCTAATACGAGAGATAACAGAAAGATGAGAGATAAATATGAGAGATAACAATGCTGCAAAGAGACAGACAACCATGGTATTGTCTCAATATAGATTGTTTTACCAGCGAAAACATGTTTAAATGAAACAGATGACAGACATCTTATCTTTCATCTCTCACTCCTCTCTAATATGAGAGATAACAGAAAGATGAGAGATAATTACGAGAGATAACTGAGAGACGAAGGAAATCTATTCGCGGCATTCTTCGCAGAACCGAGCGAAAGGACGTGCAGATGAACGAAAACGAACTGACCGGTCTGCTCGAGTCTTTAAGGCGCATGGGCTCGGACGATCTTAACGTTGAGGTCAAGGAGAGCGCCACGACGCTTTCCCGCGACGTATGGGAAACGGTCAGCGCTTTCGCAAACACCGCCGGCGGCATCATCGTACTCGGAGTGAGCGAGCGCGCGGGTTTTGTCCCAGTTGCAAACTTTGAGACCGAGAAAGTGCTCAACCAATTCGTGGCGGGCATGGGTGATGCCGGCGGTCGCGGAAAGCTGGCCAATCCGCCCAAATACACCATTGAGCGCGTGGAGCTCCAGGGCACCGTGGTTCTGGTCATCACGATTGAGGAGCTCGACCCGTCGAGCAAGCCTTGCTATGTCATAGAGCGGGGCGCTCAAGGTGGCAGCTACAAACGCATCGATGACAAAGATGTTCCGCTTTCGTCGACCGAGGTTTTGGCACTGTCGTCATATGAACGGACGAGTCCTAGCGATCGCGATGCGGTGCCCGGCACGAGTGCGGGCGATCTCGACGAGTCGCTGGTCGACCGCACGATAGAGCGTGCCTATTCGTTGACGCCTCGAGCGATGCGCGGTGCGGCGGACAAGAAGACAAAGATGGAGCGTCTGAATTTCCTCGACTTCCGGGGCAATGTTACCAAGGCTGGACTCCTAGTTGTGGGCACCTACCCTCAGCAGTTCTATCCCAAGCTCTTCATTGACGTGGCTGTCCATGCGGGAACTCAGAAGGGCATGGCGGGGTCGCTGAGGTTCATGGACCGCACAATCTGTGAGGGAACGTTGGGCGAGATGATCTCGGATGCTGTCGCGGCTGTCGCCAAAAACCTGCGCCGCACCGTGACCGTCCAAGGCATTTCGCGTATCGACTCGCTGGAGATTCCCGAGGAGGTCCTGCGTGAGGCAATCGCCAACGCGGTTATCCACAGGGAATACGGGAATCGGTTCTGTGGGCAATCGATCGCCGTCGACGTTTTTGACGATCGTATCGAGGTGGTGAACCCCGGCGGCCTATACGGAGGAAAGACTCGCGAGAACCTGTTTGACGGCAGCTCCCGATGTCGCAATGCGACGCTTGTGAAGCTCATGTCGCTTGTTCCATTGCCCGACGGTGCGGGCTCTCCTGCCGAAGGCAACGGATCGGGCATTCCAATGATGCTCGATGCCATGCGTGCGCACGGTCTGGCCGAGCCATTGTTTTGCCCGGGTTTCGACCGGTTTAAGGTTGTCCTCTACCGAGCGAAGGTTGAGCAAATCGATCATGGCGGGGACTTAATTGTGGCGGCACTCAAGCGCAACGGCGAACTGGGAACACGTGAACTGGCAGAATGCACGGGACTCACCGTCTCCCAGGTTAGGACGCGCGTCAATGCGCTTATCGCGCAGGGCAAGCTAGAGCCTACGGCCGCGACGACGAGCCGTAACCGCAAGTATCGACTAACAGGGCGTGCAGGGCAGATGCGCTAGCGGCTGCCGCGCCTCACATCCGCGCCATTTCACGCAGCGCACATCGAAACCTGCGGCAAAGCAGTTACAATAGCCCAATGCGCATCGCGCACGACGATGATATCGGCGCCCGCGACTAGGGGAGAATACATGGCAGAGCAACAGATAGCGCCGGGGACCAAGCTTCAGGTGGCATTCGACGTGCCCATGGGCCAAAAAACCGACTTCAACATGCTCGCCACGTACAAAGAGGACCTGGACGAGGCGTACTTCCTTATGAGCGCGCCCATGCTTGCCGGCAAGCCGCTGCTCATGGACGAAAACCAAAAGCTGCTGCTGCAGTACAAAGTAGGCGAGGAGACGTTCGTGCTCGCCGGCTATCCCGAGGCAGTCGAGAAAAAGGGCATCCGCACCTATTGGAAAATGCGCAAAGTCGCCGAGCAGCGCAGCTTCGTCAAGCGCCGCGACGAGCGTTTTAAGGTCGCCATGCGCCTGACCTACCAGCGCGACAACGCGCCGACCCCTGAGCCCGAGGACGCCATGACCATCGACGTCTCGGCCGGCGGCCTGGCCGTCTACCTCAACGACTACCCCGACGTGGGCGAGGCCCTGGCCGTACAAATGCCCACGATCCGCCTGCAGGGCGAGCGCCACGAGCTGCCCGAGCAGCTGGGCATCGTGTGCTGGGTGCGCCGCGCGCCCAAGGGCAGCCTGTATCGCAACGTCTGCGGCCTGCAGTTCCGCTACGCCGACGACATGGAGCGCGAGTTCGTCAAAGAATACGTCGGCTACATCCGCACCAAATATAAGATCTGATCGCCATGGCACTGTTCAAGCGTAACGACAACAAAGATCAAGCCGCCGAGGATTTGGCCGAGAATCGGGCCGAGGACACGTCGCAGGATGCGCCCGGCGCCAATGCCGAGGATGCGCCCGGCGAGGATTCCGCGCCCGAGCAGGTTCCCACCTCCCGCAAGCGCTTCGGCAAGCTCAAGCCCAAGCCCAAGCGCGACCTGCGCGGCGTGGTGCGCATCGAGGAACTGGAGCAGGCACTGGCCGACCAGGACCTTGACGACATCGATCCCGACGCGGTCGTGTCCATGTATATGCCCAAGCGCCGCATGGAACGCATCGGCGCGGCGCTGCTGCGCATGGACAAGCTGCAAAAGGCCCTCGTGGTGCTGGCGCTTGCCTTTGGCGTGCTGTTCGCCCTGTCGTTTATGCAGGAAAACATGGGCAACTTCACTATCAACCTCAACCGCCTGGAGCTGTTCCGCCGCGGCGTGGCCATTGCCGACAACGGCGACTTTAACAACGCCACCGCGCGCCTGGCGGCCGACGCCGTGGACAACGGCACCAATATCGCTGCCGAGGACCTGCCCGATAACCTGGACGACATCGACGGCAGCCACAACGGCAAAAACTACGTGGCGTACACCTTCTATATCCGCAACGCCGGCAAGACCGATCTGGGCTATAGCGCCAAGCTCAAGGTGGTCAGCGCCAGCAAGGGCGTGGATAAGGCCGCGCGCGTGCGGGTGTATCGCAACGGCAAGCCCACCACCTATGCGGCGGCTGCGGCCGATGGCAGCCCCGAGCCCAACACCGAGCCGTTTGCGTCCAAAGACGTGGTGACGACCATCAGCCACAAGAACTTCCGCGTGGGCGATGTGGACAAGTACACCGTGGTCATTTGGCTGGACGGCGACGATCCGGAGTGCGTGGACAAGATCATTGGCGGTGCGGTGGAGTTCGGCTTCGACTTTGATTCGTCCGAGACCGACGACTCGAGCCTGTTCATTAAGTTCGTGCAGGATATTGCCGACACCCTGACCGGCAACGACCCCATTAGCGCGAGCGGCAACGAGGCGCCCGATTACTACAAGGAGCACAACGTGACCTGGAGTAACCGCCGCAACCAAAAGAACTCGCCCGTAGGGGACGGGGATAAGTAGAACGAACAAGCGCCGGGCCGGGATCGATTTCCCGGCCCGGCGCTTTTGCGGGTAGATTGAGACAACGGACCGAATTGGCGTTTGGGCGGCGGTGTATGTTGTCAGTCGCATGACCTCGCTGCCGTATTTCTAAATGTGGCTGCCGCTTGGTGGTTTGAGATCTTGATCGCCCTAATGAGTGGTGATCTAATTTCGCTTAAGCACATTTAGGATGGAGTGGCGTATGGGCATCACGTTCGACAGATCAGAGTTTAATGCGGATATCACATCAAAGATGGACGATATTCGTGAAAACTATTTGGATGATGGCGTAGGGGATGATGTCGCCTTCGCCTATACCGTTGCGGCCGTTTTTGAAGGCGAAGATATTCTTTCCGATGAGAATAGCTTTATCTATACCGATGGGGCCAATGACCACGGTGTTGATTTTTACATTGCGCGCGATGATGGCTACACGTTCTATCAATGCAAATCGTGCAATTTGGATAATTATCCAGAGGGAAAAGTGTTTGACGCAACACCTGTTAATGAGTTGCAAGAAGCTGTTGAGTTTATTACTTCGGATAATGATGCTGGTTCGAACGCCGGTGTGAGGAAACTGAAGCAGGGATATCAATTCAAAAAGGCTAATTGCACCTTAACTGCCGTGCTTGCGCTTGAGGGTAGACTCAGCGACTCTGCAAGAAAGCGTTTTGAGGAGGTACGTTCTCAAAAAGCCAATGAGGGAATAAATATCTGTCTTTACGAGGAGAATGATATTTATGATTGTTGGCACAGAAATGATGAGGTTGCCAACCGAACCCATATCGAGTTAAAGCTGACTACGCGTGATATTAATGATTGCGTCATATGGCAAAACGGCTGGTTCTGTGCTGTCTTGGATGTCAAACCGTTAATTGACGCTATTGCAAAATACGGATATGACTTGTTTGACATGAATGTTCGATCAACGTTGAAGGGGTCGAACGTGAATGCGGCAATCAAGAAGCAGCTGTCGACTGAAAAGGGTAGAAAGCGTTTCGTCCATCTTAACAATGGAATCGTGATTACCTGCAACAACTATGTGAAGCCAAGTCAAGGGGACAGGAAGCCCTCGATTAAGGTGGCTGATGCCCAAGTAGTGAACGGCTGCCAGACCCTGAGCACTATTTTTGACTTTTACATGGCATCTAACGATAGCGTGAAAGAGAGCATCTGTTCCGATGTGAAGATCATTGCTAAGGTCTTAAATAGCAGTACGGCAAATCAAGATGAGCTGCTCGACGACATCATCGTCGCATCGAATCACCAGAACCCAATGAATGATCGTAATCTAAAGTCCAATTCTGCCGAGCAGCGAAAGCTGCAGTCTTCTTTCTATAAAGACCCACTTAAAAAAGAGATGCGTTACTTCTATATCAGGAAGGACGGAGAGCTCGATTCCTTCCTTCAGTCGAACAAGCGTGAGCCAAAGAAAAGTTACTTCGAGATTAAGGGATCGACGAGAAGGGGCAAGAATCGTTACAGGCATATCGATAACGAAGACCTGGCAAAAATCTGGTGGGCATGGATCGGAAACGCTCCTAAAGCCAATGCTGGCGGAGTTAAGTACTTTCGAGACCCGGAGTATTCCTCCGTGTTTGCGAAGAGGCCTTCTCCTGCCCTCTGGGAGCAAATGAAAAAGCCCAACTTTAGCTATAAAGCCGATTTACTTGAAGATGGACAGCCCACTCAATATCAATTGCTATTGGCAATGGCGGTCGGGCGCTATCTTGAATACCGCGTCAAGCCTGTTGGGACGACGAAGCTGAAAAACGAGGCTCTGGCAAGGCTTGAGGAAACTGGTGTTGTCAGCCCGAGGGCGACTCAACAGGAGAAACTCATCGCACTAAATGAAGATAATGACTTTTTGTTTGGTGTTTGGAAGGCTCAGATGGCATTGTCGGTTGCTGAAATTGGATCATTTTTGCTTTGCAATAAATATGGAACCCTCGATTCTGATACATGCAAGCGCCTTCTAGACCTCAATGATGTTTCATTTTGGCTAAAGAAGGGCATGGACAAATCTGTCATCGAAGACTCTGACATTACTGAAGGGCCCAACCGTTTGCTCGTTCCGCTATATGAGCTGGTTAATCAGGGGCTTCGGGGTTTCCTGAAGGACAACAGGAGGCTAATTCTGGGCCAGAGCAGACCAAAGATGTATCTGGGAAGGCGCGAGAATCTTATCGAAATAAAGAAAGAGTGTCTTGAAAGAAACGAACTGTATAGAGAAGACAAGTTTGAATTTAAGCCAAGCGGCTGCTCTTATCTTGAGGCATTTCCAGAGGTTTAGTGGGCGCCGGGTTGGGATTGATTTCCCGGCCCGGCGCTTTTGCTATGCGGAGGCGTTGTCTGCGGAGGTAGCGCCGTTGCCAGCAGCGTCGTCCAGCAAGAACAGCCGCAGCGCGAACTTGATCGCGTAGCCCGGTTTGACCTGGGCCGCGTCTCCCATACGTTCGTCAAGGTCGCCGCAGTAGGCGTAGAGGTCGCGGATCAGATCCGCGCCCGAGAGCGTGAACATATAGCCCGTGTCCGAAAGCGCGTTGGGCGCTGCAGGCAGCCCCGCAGCCGCACAAAAGTTCGCGAGGTCGGGGCCCATGACGGCCTCGTAGTCAATCGCGGCGCCACGGTCCCGTGCGGCCTGCTCCTGCTTGCGGGTGTACGACAATGCTGCCGCCAGTACAAAGCTGGGCGTGGGCGCGTTGACGTCGTCGGTGGTGGCGACGAGCTTACCGGCCGCTTGCGTGACCAGCCAAGCGACTTCGCGCTGACAACGAACGGCTTTGCGTGTCACTGGTTTGATGGATCCGGTGGAAACGCTTCCCTTGGGTTGATTGGCTAAAGCCATGGGGCCCTCCCAACAAATAGCCCGTCTAGCAGGCAAAAATAACACGTGCCACACCAGTATAGCGAGTGGAGAAAGGCTAGGGTTAAGCTCGGCAGAGGACGTATGTATGCATTGACGTGGCGCTGCGGTCGCAAGGCTTAAGAGGGACTTACGGCTTTGCGGGAGAGAGGTCAAATAAGGAAAACGATGTTCACATAGCACCACATATAACCCGAGGTAGACCTATGAATCTGCCGGAGTGTAGGTTGCCGAAAACTCATAAGGAAATCGTAAGAATTATGGTATTCTCAATTCCATGTCTAAAGGATGGGCAAGCAACATCCAACACGAAAGCGCGGGCTCCCCTTCCGGGCTTCTCGAGGGTCATCCGGGATGAATGGGGAAAGAAAGGGGTCCGTATGGATACCAAGGCATTAAAGAAGCAGATGGGCGCCGCCATCGCCATGGTCCTCGTGGCAGCCGTAGCCCTCGGCTCCGCCACCTTCGCATGGTTCGTGACGAACAACAAGGTTGACGCCACCACTACGAATATCGCCGCTCAATCTAATGCTGCGTATATGACCATCGAGAATGGCACTGCTGGTGCAAAAGCTAGTGATAAGACTAGCGTGGTAACTACAATCACTGGTCCGATCAAGCTTTATCCTGCTACATTTGGCGAGCAGTCTGGTTCCACCGAGGGTACGTTTGCGACTGGTTACGGCAAGGATCTCGATAACGCCACCCTTGCCAGCAATTTGACCACTGTTGGAACTCCTGACCAGGCAGACGAAAAGGGATATGCCAAGAAGGAGCAATTCAACATCAGCTCTAAGGGGCAGAACCTTAGCGATCTTAAGGTAGAGAGCGTCGAGGGCTCGACGGATGCAGCTGATGGTCAGCTTTTGAAGACTTCCTTCCGTGTGCTTGTCACTAATGCGGACGCCTCTGCTTGGGTCGTTTATGGTCTTGGGGATAATGGCTACGAAATTAAGCTTTCTTCTGCGGGTAATAAATCCAAGCCGGCTCTCGGCTCTGTGACCGCTGGTGAAGATACGCTCGTTAATGTTTACGTGTTCTACGAGGGCTCCGATACCAATATTCATACGAAGAACCTTCAGGAGAATAAGCTCGATGCGTCACAGAGTGTGAAGATCAACTTCACTGCCACGCCGGATAACAAGTAATCGCAGCTACGATTTATGACTTGCGAGGGGCAGGTTCCCGGCCCGGGACCCTGCCCTTTTCCTTAGCGAAGGGAGGCGACGGGTATGCACGATTCAGTAAAAAGGCTTAAGGTTCAGCTTGTTGGGGCGGCGTTGACCGTCGTCGTCTCGGCGGTCGCGCTTTCTGCAACTACTTATGCATGGTTTGCTGCGAACAATAGAGTTCACGCCAATACGAGCACTATTTCCGCTCAGGCGAACGGGATGGTTCTTCAGATTGCTAAGGGTAATAACGTTACCCATGACGGTTCGGACAAGCAGACCACTGCCAGCTCGGCCGGCCACGAAATAAGCCCTTCATCGACCAACGACGCTCAATCTTGGTTCGTTCCCAAGTCCTGGAAAGGCACCGATGTCTCTGGCTACCAGAAGGCCAATACGGACGCCAGCGGCAAGTACACGCTGACGAGCGGTACCGATTCCTATTATGCCTACGTCGCCGCTGACTACACCCTCTACACCGTGACGAACACTGGTATCGCGGACGTTTATCTGGATGGCACGAATCCTGTCACCATCAGGCCTTCCGGCAACGAAACGGATGAATGGTTCAACAAGATTAAGGGTAGCCTACGCGTCGGCATTGTTATTAATGACGAGCTTAAGGTCGTTTATGCCCCCGTCGAACCTTCGGCTACTGAGCGTGGCAACGATGTCTTATCAACGATTGGTTGGAGCTGCGTTGCATCCGAAGGAACGACGACCCAAGCGCCGTCGTACGCGCATATTGCCGGCACGACCCTAACTGACCAGAGCGGCGGCGATTGGGCCGCTACCGGATCGGGCGGCTCTTATTCCAAACCTGCTGGAGCAAATCCGCGAGCCATCGCGAAGAACGTTGGCTACAACGGCACGAACATGAAGATTGTCATCTGGATGGAAGGCACCGACTCCGACTGCCAAAACTGGTCCGAGCAGGACAAGAACACCGCTGCTCCGACCTTTGACGTAACGGTCAGTTTGGTCGGTATCGTTCCTGACGGTAAGTAATATTGCGTCAGATCCAATTCATCAATTAAGCCTGCCTGAAGGGCCACTTCCAAGGAAGTGGCCCTTTTTCGTATGGTGCTCTCACTGCATCGGCGATAATGTGAGGAACTGTTCTTCCTGGAGGTTCCTTATGGACGGCATCGCTTCTAGTGTTCCGCTGATTGCTCGGCCGAGTTTCGACCGCGCTTGCAGCTTTGTACCGTCCGAATATGTCCAGGCTTGGGAGTGGTTCTTGCGCGAGGAGCAGCGTGGCGGCCTGTGGGACAAGCTCCCGCATCGCACCAATGCCGACAACCCTCAATATCCTTTTCGTCTGACGATTGATTCCGAGCTATTTCCGGTGTCGCGCGATTCGGGCATCTATTGGCCGGGTCGTGGGCGCATCAAGCACCCGGGTGAGAAGACCTTCGCCCTCTCGGTGCATAACTCTGCCAACGGTCCTTATTCCGATGTTCCTCCGCTCTATCTCGAGGATGGCACTTGGGTGTTTAAGTACTCGTCGCAGAGTGCCTCGGTCGAAAACTGGCGTGACCAGGACTACAACCAAAAGATGATCAACTGCATGGAATGCGGCGTTCCCGTTGGCGTGTTCTTTGCAACGAGCGCCGGCTACAAGGTGCTGGGCCTCGCATTCGTCGAGCGTTACGAACCCGAGAACAGCTGGTTTGTGCTGCACGGCCCCGTCCATAAGGGTGGACCCGACGCCCGTTTCTTCCCTGATATGAGCTACATGAAGGGCGCTCCGGTCGCGGCGGAGTTTTCCGGTGCTCCGGCGAGCGACGACGAAAAGGTCCGCTACGCGCTGCGTCGCGAGCGAATCGGCCAGCAGCGTTTTCGCACTGAACTCTTTGAGGCCTACACTGGTCGATGCGCCGTCTCGGGTTGCAATGTCGACGAGGCGCTCGAAGCTGCACATATCGAGAATAACTCGGGTCCCAAATCGCAGGTTGTTAGCAACGGTATCCTGCTGCGTCGCGACCTGCACTCGCTGTTCGATGCTCATCTAATTTCGTTCGAAATGGTGCGCGGCGATTATCAACTTTGCGGGTCGTATCTTCTGCAGAATACGGATTATGCGGCGTTTGCAGGTTCGGTGTTGCGCGAGCCGGATGAGCATCGCCTGCGCCCCAATGCCCGATTCCTCGAAGCTCACCGCGCCGAGTTCGATTTCTCGGAATCGCGTCGTCATGCGGAAGCCGTTGCTCCGTATTAGTTAGGTGCAGCCCATCGCAACCCAATCATGTCGATTGATCGGATCGCAGCGGACCGCCACCCGAATCCGCTCGATCCTGCCATCCTCTCCTCAACAGTTAAAACGGGAAAGGGGAGACCATGGGATGGCGAAGCGATATCGCGCGAGGCGTGTACGGAAACCTGCCGCGAGCGTTGATGGACCGGAGCCTGTTCCCGCTCGTCGAGGCCACCTGCAGCCAAATCTGTCTGCCGTGCCCTTGCTGCAGCGCAAACCTCACATGCCTAGATATCAGCTTCATCGACACCCGCGACAAACACGCTGCTGACCTACGGGCCCGAACAGGCCTGCGCCTCCCAATTTATCCTCAGCAATGCCCAACCTGCGGATGTGCCATTACCTATGACGAGCCGGAGCCATAGCCTCGAAGACTGAATATCTAGCCGGGCAAACCCGGTGATTCGACATTTTCTGCGTTATACCAACAACTCAGCTACCTGCGCATACTCGATTTTCGAGGAATTCCACACTCGATTTCCGAGGATAACTGGACTCGGTTTTCGAGCTTTGCCCTATAGGTAGATCCCTTCGCACAGGGGTTTGTGGAACTGGGTGTGGTGGTCGCGTGCCCAGGTGAAGAGCGCCTGGTCAAAGTTGTCCTGACTGTCGGGGATGCCGTAGACGCCGGCGACTTCCACGCGCACGAACTCCAGCGCGGGCAGCTTGTTGATGGCCGTGAGTGCAAACGGCGACGTGGGCTCCTCGAACAGGTAATGGCTGCCTTGCAGCACGCCGCAGCCGGTGCAGGTGCTGGCGAGCGATGCGGTCTTGGTGGTGCGCGACGTTACAGGCTTGTAACCGCAGCGCTCGCGCAGGTAGTCGCGGATCTCGGCCGGCACGCAGCCTAGCGCGGGGACGATGGCCACGGCGTTGGCGCGGGCGGTGTCGATCGCGATGTGCCCCGTGTCGTCCATGGTGGGCGCGGCGCTGGGCGCAGCCTTGCTGCCCGAGCCATCGGCCGCCCAATACGGAATGCCAAAGGCCGTGACCGTCGTCTGCTCGTGGCACTTCCAACATTCGCGCTTGCCAAGCACCAGATAGATGTAGGGCGCGCTGGGGTCGGAACGATCCACGCCGGGCAGCCACGCGGCAAAGGGCTCGGGGTTGACGCCATCGGGCACGTACCAGATCTTCTTGACCCGGTCCCACTTGGCGCCCAGGGCCTTGGCCTCGTCTTTGTGCGAAAAGGGAACATCGAGCTCGGTGCGCATGGCGGCTCCTTTGTGCGGCTTGCGGTGCGTGTGCTCCAAGGATACCCCAGCGCCGGGTGTGTGGTCGCTAAACGAGCATTTCGACCGTCCAAGAAGTCGTGGAGCATTTTGGCGAGGGCGTGCCGTCAAGCAAATGGGCAAGCAAATGGTCAGCTTTTGGTCAGTTGAGCGGCAACCTTGCCAAAAGCTTGACGGATTTGCATTTAGACGTCGACGAATGAACACTTTGAACGCGCCGCGGCAAAAAGCCGCCGGTCGTTTGCCGAAAACTCGCCAGGGTCGCGAGCCGCCGCCGACGCACATGCTATCTTCGCGCCATGAGTTACTTCATCGTTTCACATAACGCTGCACTGGCGCTCTTGGCGCACATCCCGAACCCGCGCTTTGGGGATTCGGAGCCAGAGCTCGTGTCGATCGCGGGCGCCTGCACGCTCTCGGATCAAGAAGCGCAGGAGTTCATCGATCGCTATGACCTGGGGATCGAAACGCTGGATTTGCTGGTGTCGTCGCGCGCCGACCGTCGGCGGAGCAAGCATGTTAAGACGCATCTGTGCACCAACGAGCTCCCGGCGGGTTCGTTTATCTCGCTGGGCCACTGGATGGGCGACCTGGATGCATACGTGTGCTCTCCCGAGCTGGCGTTTTTGCAGGCCGCGCACGATGGCGATGCGGCGGCGGCCATCTATGCCGGCTATGCCATGACATCGGACTACCGGCTGGATAACCTTGCTCCCGGTGGGGTGACAAGCAGGGATGCGGGCATGCGCGATGGGAAGCTCACGACTAAGGAGCTCATTGCGGCGTACCTTGACCGGGCGTCAAAGGTGAGAGGCGCCGCCAAGGCGAAGGCGTTGCTTCCGTACGTGGAAGAGGGCTCACGGTCTCCAAGGGAGTCGGGGCTTTGCATGTTTATGTCGCTGCCTGCATATTACGGCGGGCTTGCGCTGGGCAAGGCCGAGCTGAACAAGAAGTACTTCATTCGCGACGGTTACAACGATGGGCGCAACCGCAAACTGCGCGTGTTGGAGCGCACGCCCGATATAACGCTTACGGCGAAAGCAGAGGTGGGCCTGGATAAAGTAAGGGCTGGCTTGCTGCCCGAGGTGCTTACCGCGCTGGTCGATTACGACAGCGACGCCATCCATGACGGACGCGAGAAGATCCGCATGGATGCCGAGCGCCGCAACGAGCTGCAGATGCTTAATGGGGTCGCGTACTTTACGGTGACAACTGACCAGGCAAGCGACTACGAAAAGCTCGTTCGCCTGTGCGAGCGCATCCGACGGAAGCTGCATCGTCGCAAGCGGCCCATATTTTACAAGCCTATGACTGAGGAAGCGCGATATTTGGCACAGACGCGCGCCGAGACAAAGCGGTTTAAGCTCTGGCAGACCGTTATTGAGGCACATCAGCATTGGTAAGTGGACCTTTGGCGGCGGAGGGGCGCTGCCGTATTGAAGGTGAATGGTTTCCCGTGAAGTGAACGAGTGTTTTTGGACCCCCGAAGCATCCACACTTTTTGGCGCCAAAACCGCAGGATTCTAACGACAAAACCGCAGGAAATGAGCCGCCAAAAGTGTCGATGCTCCGGGGGTTCATTTTGGCTCGTTCACTTCGCGGGAAACCATTCACCTTCGATTTGCGGGGGTCGCCCGGATATGGCTGCGAGGCCCATTCGGGCCTGATCGGGGCGCTCGCTGGGGTTGTTTGGGCGACTTTGGGCTTGGCTGGGGTGGCCTTCGGTGTTGTCGAGACCACTTTGGGCTCGATTGGTGTGGTTGCTGGCGTTGTTGAGGCGGCTTTGGGTGCCGCGGCGCCCTTTTGGCTTGGCGGCGTAAAACAAAACAGCTCAGAGGCGAAGCCTCTGAGCTGCGAACATTTGGTGGGCGTTAGAAGATTTGAACTTCTGACCTCTTCCGTGTCAGGGAAGCGCTCTCCCCCTGAGCTAAACGCCCGATCAAGGGTGCGCGAGTGCGCAGGGAATAATATAACGGAGCTCCCGCTCAGTGGCAAGAACTATTTTTATAAAAGTGGCGATTTGCGACCCTGTCCGCCCCGATGCAGCGCGAACAGCACGCGGAAAGTCGCGTTTGTACCCCCGATGAACTGCACGTTCGCGTAAAATAAGCCCATTATGGGCAAATGGTGCCTGGGCAGTTTACAACGTGGCAAATGGGGGAGGGGCATGTCGGACGCGCGCTCGCTGCGAAAACAGTTCAATCGCATGCTCGCCACGTTGCTGGTGGCCCTTGCTGCTGCCGGAGCTGTAACGTACGCCTGGTACATCTACAACGCCAACCGCCATATCACCGACGTCAAGATGGCCGCGGGCACGGGTGTGACCTTCCTCATCTCCAACGAATACGACGGCGAATACAAAACTAACGCCGGTCTGAGCTTTGCGGGCCTGCTCGACCCCGTCTCGACCGACAACGTGCTCAACGGCTTCCAAAAGGTAACGGGCTTTACCGGCGGAACCACCCAGGACTCGCTTTTTGCCAGCATGTTCGGCGCGGCAGAGCATTCCGACTACTATAAGACTTCCCTGTACCTGGCCACCAACTCGGCCGCGACCGACGTGTACCTGTCGGGCATCGACTTTACCGAGCAGGACCCGGCAAACCCCATCTCCACTGCACTGCGCGTGGGGCTGGTAGCCTATGCCCCAGGGCAGGGCGACACCGTTACGGGTCAGTACGTCTTTGAGGTCTCGGGCGAGCACAACCCCCAGGCGCGCTACAACACGCTCGACGGCAAGGACGCTGGCGCCAGCGAGCAGAACCACCTGGTGCTCGACAGCACCCGCTCCGATGGTGCCACGGTCCATTTTGACCAGCTGACCAGCGCAAACTTCTGCGACTACAACGAAGACACCGGTATCGTGAGTCTCAAGGAGGCCACGACCAAGATCTGCAGCTTGCCCGCCGCTGCCAAGGGCGCCGACCGTAGTACGCCCGTGCGCGTGGATGTGTACGTGTGGCTGGAAGGCTGCGATCCCGACTGCACCAACAACCTGGCAGCCACCAGCCTGCAATCGCTGGCGCTGCGCTTTGCCGGCAAGCGTTCGTAAGGGGGCCAGGGATGAGTACATCGAACATCAAAGACATCCTAAGCTCGCGCCGTCGCATGGTTGCCGCGGCCGCATGGATGCTGGTGCTGGTAGCTGCCCTGAGCGCCGCCACCTACGCCTGGTTTAGCAACTCGCGCTATACCAACGTGACGCCCGTGGCGCACACGGTAAGCGACGAGGACTCCGACCTACAGATCGGTCTTTCGGCCAACGGGCCCTGGGACACAACGGCCACGCTTGCCGCCGCCGATAAGACGCTCTATCCCATCTCGACGGCAGATCTTTCCCGCTTTTGGCGCGGCACGTTCCAAAACGCCGCGGGCATCACGACCGACTACGCCGACTGTACCGCACAGCTGGACGACTATGCCCTCACTGGCACGCTGTACCTCAAGGGCAGCGATAGCGCGCTCAACGTGTATCTGTATCAGGGCCAGATGAGCGTGACGAGTGATCCGCAGCTGCTGGCCGCGCTGCGCCTGGGTCTGGTAATTACGACCCAGTCGGGTACGCAAACGCATATCTTTACCTGCGACGACCTGGGCAGCACCGCGGGTGCCACCAGCAAGCGCACCACCGCGCAAGACGGCGTGGTCGTGGCAGCGGGCGCCTCGGGCTGGACCTACACCGCCGACCCTGCGCGCGCCATAAGCGCTTACAGCATGGACGGCACCGGCGACACGCCCACGGCGCGCGCGGGCGCCACGCCCATCTGCACGCTGGCCGCCAACGAGGTAGCAAGCGTTCGCTACGTTGTGTACATGGAAGGCTGCGACGCCAATTGCATCGACGAGGCCCAGGCCCGCGATGTGGTGCTGCAGCTTGCCTTTGCCGCGGCCAATGCATAAGGGGGCGAGCGATATGGAAGATCAGAAGCACATGCCAGCAGATAGTTGCGAGGCCAAAACCCAGAGCACGGGCTCCGCGACTCCCTCCGGCGCAGCCGCCGAGCACCAGGTCCTCGAGGGCGTCGCCGCCCGCCGCCACGCCCGCCGCGCGCGTGCCTACATCGCGCTCGTTATGGTGGCGCTCGCCGCCACCTTGGGCGCCGCGACCTACGCCTGGTTTACCAACAACATGAAGGTCAACACCAACTCGGTGAGCGTGCACAGCGACACGTCCAAGTTGGTGCTGGAGCTGGGCGATGCCGACGCCGGCGGCTGGTCGCAGCAAGGCGATGCATCTCTGGCCTCCACCGCGAGCGGGGCCGCGACGCTCTACCCGGTCTCGACCTTCGACCTCAACGGCTTTGCTGCCTGCGCGCAAAACAACTCCGCCGGCGATGCCACGGTGTTTGAGCAGGCAAAAGACAACGGCTCCGCGTTCTACCACGGCTGGATCGATCTGCGCCCCACCATTACCGGAACGGGCGCCAGCAAAGTAAAGGGCAAGGTCAACTTGTATCTGTCCGAATCGCTGGCCCCGCAGGGCGCCGACGCCGAGCTGCTACGCGCGGCCCGCGTGGGCATCAAGATCTCGAGTGGCAACCAGGTGCTTGCCACCAACATCTTTGAGCTCGACAGTTCCGACAGCGGTCATCGCGGCGAGCATCCCGCGACCGCGCCTGTGGGCCTGGCGGGCTACACCGAGGGCATGCTCCTGGGTTGGCAAAACGGCCAGCTTGCTTGCGGTACCAACGTAACGCAGGACCCAGCCGCCTTTACGCTGGACACGAGCGAGACGGCCGCGCGTCCGCAAAACACGCTTGCCACGCTTGGGCTTGGCCAGACCTATCGTTTGGATATCTATTACTACATCGAGGGCACCGATCCCGATAGCGCCGACTATCTCTATCAAGATCCGGGCACCTTGCACCTGGCGCTCTTTGCGACCCTGGATGGTGAGGCGTAATGGCACGCATCATGCCCGACGACCGTCGGCCCATCGCCAACGGCGCCCAGACACAAGCCGCCGCGCCCGCCGACACCGACCTGCGCCGCAAGCTCACCACCACCGTGGTGCTTGTGCTGTTTGCCCTGGTGGCAATAGCCATGGCAACCTTTGCCTGGTTTTCCATCGCCGATAGCGCCAAAACCCGCATGCTCATGATCGACGCCAACGCCGACGGTTCGCTGCGCTTTGACCTGGACGAGCATGCCACCTTCGAAGAGTATGTCCACAGCCTGGGCTTCGACCAGATCTCGGCGCGCATCGCCAGCGAAAAGGGCGTGGACATCGATGCCTCCAGGCTCAAGCCCGTCACCACGAGCGACTACCAGACCTTCACCTTCGAAGACGGCTCTAAAGCCGATCCCGCCACTGGCGCCTACCTGGAGTTCACGCTGCACTTTATGAGCAGCACGGACCTGCGCGTTCGCCTGACCGGGCAGGACGGCGACGGCGGCGTGTCCGGCACGCGGTTTAGCTCCGACACGCAGGGCATGGCCAGCGCCATGCGCATGAGCTTTACCGCCGATGGCCACACCTGGGTCTACAACCCCAACGGAGGCGGGGGCTCGTCTGGTGCGGCCACCGTCTTTGGGCTCGACTCGGGCGAAGCGACCGCGGCCGGCGACATGTTCGACCTGATAAAAGAAACGGACAAGCCGGTAACCGTTCGCATATGGCTCGAGGGAACGGACCCAAATTGCACTAATATGCTAAAGGGAGCTAACTATTCGGTTTCGATGCGCTTTGAGGGTATCGAGGAACAGTAGATATGCACAGCGGCCACCGGGCCGCGCACGACCTAGACAGACACGGTAGTAAGGGACATCATGCAATCTGTTAAAAAAGCCGCATCCATCGCACTGAGCGTCGTCATGTGGATCATCATCCTGGTGGCGGCCCTGTACGCGTTTACCACGCTCGCCACGCACGAGGACGGCAGTGTCTCGGACATCGCCGGCTTCACCCCGCTCGCCGTGCAGTCCGACTCCATGGCGCCCACGTTTAACAAGGGCGACCTCATCGTCATCCAAAAGTGCGACACCTCCAAGCTCGAGGTGGGCGACATCGTGACGTTCCACACCATCATCGACAACGAGTACGCGCTCAACACGCACCGCATCGCCGCCATCGACGAGGTCAACGGCATGCGCAGCTTTACCACCAAGGGCGATAACAACGACGTGGCCGATACGCACATCATCAGCGACGGAGACATCGTGGGCAAGTACCTGTTCGCGCTGCCGCAGATGGGCAAGGTCATGGACTTTCTGTCCAGCTCCATGGGCTTCCTCATTGTGATTGTCCTGCCCATGCTGCTGTTCTTTATCTACCAGGTGTATCACCTCATCGTGGTGGGCATGAACCTTAAGCGCGCTATGGCCGAGGAGGACCGCCTGGCCGCCGCGGCTGCCATCGTGGACGCCGAGGGCAAGGGCGCTGACGCCACCGTCACCGCCGATAACGCCGCCGAGCAGCTCGCCCAGGCCGAGGCCAAGCTCGAGGAAGCCCGTCGTCTGAAGGCCGAGGCCGAGGCGGCGATGAACGCGACCAAGCAGGAGGATACCGACGGTGAGTGAGTTTCTGGGATTTGCCTGGGAGCTGCTGGCAAAGGTTGTCTACAACGTCGTTGCCGTTGTGAGCTCCATCCTTAACCTGCTGGTGTTTGGCTGGGTTGAGTACTTCAACATCTTTATGACCTACTTCACCACGTTTGACCTGGTGGGCAAGATCGGCGCGGTCATTCTGTTTGCCATGCTCATCGCGGTCCCCGTGCTGATCGTGGCCATCCTGGTCCACCGCTACCGCATCAACCGCCGCCTGCATCGCGACGACACGTCCAACAAAGCGCTCTATCGCGAGATCGGCCGCCTGAACAAGCAGGTGCTCGATCTTATGGACGAGAAGAACAAGCTGCTGGCGCTCAAGGTCAATGCCATGGGCGGCACCAAGCAGATTCCGTACGTGGGCGCCTCGGCCTTGGCCGACGACCACCTGCCCACGGTGGGCAACGTGGTGGGCGCCGCCGCGGGCGCGCCTGCGGGCGAGGGCGCCACGGCTGCCGTGGTGTCGGGCAACGCGTCGCTCGCGCTCGATGGCGAGGGCGTCAAGGACGCCGCGGCCGCCATGGCCAAGGCCACCGTCGAGGCCAAGACCCTCGCCGAGGAAAAAGAGATCGCCCAGGCCAACCGCTTCCCCAAGCTGTCCCTTGTGGACCTCAAGTACCGCGACTGGCAGTCCCCGGTTTACGACGATGCCATCTCACTGGAGGACTTTGTCGACAGCTTCCGCGCGTTCGCCTGCAGCCAGATGAAGCTCTACTACACACCCGAGGTCATCCGCCGCTTTGTGGCCGGCATGGCCGCCTCCAAGCTGCTGATCCTGGAAGGCATCTCGGGTACCGGTAAGACCTCGCTGCCCTACAGCTTTAGCCGCTATCTGGACAACCCCGCGACCATCGTGTCGGTGCAGCCGAGCTTCCGCGATCGCACCGAGGTGCTCGGCTACTTTAACGAGTTTTCCAAGCGCTTTAACGAGACCGAGTTCCTCCGCGCCGTGTACGAGGCGGGCCTTCGCCAGGACCCGTCCATGATCGTGCTCGATGAGATGAACCTCGCCCGCGTGGAGTACTACTTTGCCGAGATCCTGTCGGTGCTCGAGATGCCCAGCCACGACGAGTGGGTGCTCGACCTGGTGCCCACCCAGTGGGCTGCCGACCCCAAGGCTCTGCACGACGGCAAGCTCACCATCCCCGACAGCCTGTGGTTTATCGGCACGGCCAACAACGACGACTCCACCTTTACCATCACGGACAAGGTGTACGACCGTGCGATTCCCATCGAGCTCAACGAGCGCGCCGATGCGTTTGAGTGCGAGCCGCACGAGCGCGTGCACGTGACGGCCGAGCATCTGCAGTATCTGTTCCAAAAGGCCAAGGTCGAGTACGTGATCGACGAGGAACTGCTCCAGAAGATGCACAAGCTGGACCAGTACCTGCAGACCCGCTTTAAGCTGGCCTTTGGTAACCGTATCATCAAGCAGATGTACGACTTTATCCCCGTGTACGTGGCGTGCGGCGGCACCGAGCTGGGCGGCATGGACTACATCATCGCCCGCAAGGTGCTTAAGAAGTTTGAGTCCATGAACGTGAGCTTTGTGCGCGACGAGATGAAGGGCCTGATCGAGTACATCGAGAAGACCTTTGGCGAGGGCGGCCTGCCCGATTCCGTCATGTATCTGCAGCGGATCCAGAACTTCTACTAATGTCGTAAGCGCGGGGCGATGTGATGTCGCCCCGTCCCTTTCCGATCGATCCAATCTATGGAGTAACCCATGTCCGAGACCATTCAGGACCTCTATACCAGCTTCTCCGAGCAGATGGAGCCCATCCAGGAGGACAGCCGCTACTTTCGCTATCTGTTTGAGATGGCGCAGGCCTCGGGCACCACGATCGAGCAGCAGCGCGAGGAGCTCGTCAAGGTGGTGGACGAGGAATGGATCAGCATGATCGAGGACTCACTCGACGCCATCAACACCATTATCGAAAAGCCGCGCCGCTTTATCACCACCGAGGAAGAGGTGGTGCCGGTCTCGCTCGCTAAAAAGATCAGCGCCGACAGCGTCCGTCATCTGAGCCAGAACACGCAGTTTTTGGCGCCGAGTGAGGACGGCGGCGTTCACCCTACGCGCATCCTCAACGTCAATACCGTCGAGACGTACGACCTGTACGAGAACCGCTTTATCTACCACCTGATTCAGCGTCTGCTGACGTTTGTAGACAAGCGCACCGACGTGATCTTTTGGTCGACGGGCAACGAGATTCGCAACCGCTTTAAGATGCACAGCAAGATCGACGACGCGTACGAGCAGATCGAGTACAACGTGGAGATGACGGTCAAAAACCGCCAGAGCTTTGCCGAGAACGACGCCGACAACATGGACGTCTTTATGCGCATCGACCGCGTGCGACGCCTGGTCATGGCGCTGCGCGGCGCGTCGTTCTGCCAGATTATGAACGGGTGCAGCGCGGTCCGTAGCCCCATCCAGCGCACCAACCTCATCATGAAGGACCCCAACTACCGCAAGTGCTACCAGCTGTGGCAGTTTATGGAGCGCTACGACAAGGTGGGCTACAACATCGACATGCAGCAGCAGGCGCTGGCGTTCGATGACGAGTACATGGTGCAGATGTACACCAACCTCATCAACAACTACACCGTCTTTAAGAGCCTGACCGACGACGAACGCAACCTGGAGGAGCTTGAGAGCGTGCAACACGCGCCGGTGGCGCCCAAGTTTATTAAAGAGATTAAGGAGGTGCAGGTCGATAGCCCCGACCTGCCCGATGTCGAGGTCCGTCGCGTATTTGTGGAGGAGGTCACGCAGGCCCAGCTCGATGCCGAGCAGGCGCTGGCCGAGGCTCGCGAGCAGATTGAGGAGCTGCAGGGGCAGCTTACGTCCTGGAAGGTGCAGGCGCACGCGCTGACCGACGAGCGCGACGACCTGGCCGACGAGCTGGACGAGGCAAAGACGCGTGAGCTGGCGTTGACGCAGCGCGCACAGATTGCCGAGGCCGATGCCGAGGAGCTGCGTGGCTCGCTGGAGGACGTCGAGGCCGGCAAGAAGGCTGCCGAGGATGCTGCCGTTGAAGCACGCTCGACCGCGGCGGCGCAGCTTGAGCGGATGCGCGCCGAGGCCGATGCCGAGGTCTCAGTCGCCCGCGCCGACGCAGATGCTAGGGTCGCGGCTGCCGAGCAGGCTGCTGCCGAGCAAGTCGCGCGGGTCAAGAGCGAGTCCGCCGCAGCCCTGGCCGCCAAGACGGCCGCCGATGCCGCCGAGCTGCAGGCCGCCAAGGACGCCGCCGCAGCCGAGCTTGCCGGTGTGCGCGAGGCATCTGCCAAGGAGCTCGCCGAGGTGCATGCCAAGCTGGACGCCGCCAAGCTGCAGATCGAGGAAGTGCGGCTGGCGGCCGAGCGCGATGCCCGTGCCGCGCAGGAGACTGCCGACGTCGCCGCGGCCGAGGCGGAGCAGAAGCTCGCCGACACCGTTGCCGCGGCCGAGGAGAAGGTTGCCGCCGCCCAGCAGGCCGCCGATGCTGCGATCGACGCCGCCCGTGCTGCCGCCGATTCTGCCGTTGAGCAGGCTACGGTGGATGCCAGCGAGAAGGTCGCCGCTGCCGCTGCCGAGCGCGATGCCGCCGCGCGTGCCGCCGAGGAGGCTCGTGCCGACGCCGATGCACGCATTGCCGCGGCCGAGCTCGAGGCGGGGGAGCGCATCGAGCAGGAGGTCGCCGCCGTCCGTGCCGCTTGCGAGCGCGAGGTCGAAGCTGCTCGCGCGGAGATGCAGCAGCGCCTGGACGCGCTGGCGCAAGAGCTGGAGCGGGCCGAGCGCAACCGTGAGCGTGCCGAGCGCCGCGCCGAGGGCAACAGCCTGTCGCGCTATCTGCTGGCTCGCTTGCGCGGCGAGGCT
Source organism: Collinsella sp. TF07-1 (assembly GCF_003437235.1). NCBI lineage: Bacteria > Bacillati > Actinomycetota > Coriobacteriia > Coriobacteriales > Coriobacteriaceae > Collinsella > Collinsella sp. TF07-1. Next base: position 69,237 of record NZ_QSRV01000006.1, on the reverse strand, counting down.
GGCGAGGGTGTGGCCACCGCGCCTGACGAGGATGGCGCTTCTGCGGCGGATGCCACCGAGGCCGAGGTCGCTGCCGACCCCGAGACTTCCGCAAAGGACGCCGACAAGTGATGAAACACGTGCTCCGCGTGATCAACGTGCTGGCGACCGTGGTGATCCTCGTCGCCTTTGTGGTGCTGCTGCGCACGGTGTTCACGCCCGCCGGCGAGATCCCCACCATCATGGGCTATGGCTTTATGCGCACGCTGACCGGCTCTATGGAGCCGGCGATTCCCGTGCACTCGTTTATCGTCGTCGATACCGACAACAGCCAGGCCTACCAGGTGGGCGATATCATCACCTTCCATTCGTCCGATGACGCACTGGAGGGTTCGCTCAACACGCACCGCATCGTTGCCGTGGAGGCTGCGGCCGACGGCACGCCGGTCTACCGCACCAAGGGCGATGCCAATCCGGTCGAGGACGCCGCGCCCGTGCCCGCCGCCGACGTGGTGGGCCGCGTGGTCTTTATCTCGGCGGGACTGGGCGTGGTGGTCTCGCTGCTCACCAATCCGCTGCTGTTCTTTCCGCTTATCGTGGTGCCGCTGATCGTGCTGCTGGTGCTCGAGATTCGCCATATGGTCAAGACAACGCAAGAGGTGGCACGCGCCGAGGACGAGGCCGCCCTGCGCGCAGCCGTGGAGCAGATTCGCGAAAAGCGCCGTCGCGAGCAGGAAGGCCGGGACAGTGCCAAGGACCCAGGCGATGACGATCGTGCCCAGGGGCGTGCGGAAGCCGACCCCGACGCCCTCGACGATTCCAACCACTCGGCATAGCACGTCTGTGCCTTTCGTCCCTGCAAATTGGACGCCCGTAGATGTTCCGAATCGTCTGCTTTTCCATACCAATATTCGTGCTACAGTTTGAGCGCTTTGTTGCCAATTGATTTCGGGGAGTGGAATGGAACAGGAGCGCTCAGCTCAGCGTACACGCGAAAAGGCTTCGGTACCGATGACGGCGGCGTCCGATTTTGTCGTGCCCGAGGGCACCGATGAGCTCAGCCGCAGCACCCGCCGTGCATGGCGCGACCGCCTGAACAGTGCTTCGTCGCGCAAGATGATCACGGGCGTCTTGGCTACGCTGGTGGGCGGTTCGTTTTGGGGCTTCTCGGGCACCAGCGCGAGCTTTCTGTTCGATACCTTCCACGTCGACACCTTGTGGCTTATGAGCGTGCGTCAGATTCTCGCCGGTCTACTCTTTATGGCCGTGGTTGTTACGCGCGACCGCGAGCGCCTGATTAAGCTCTGGACCACACCCGCCGATCGCAAGCAGCTGCTGCTCTTTACCGCCTTTGGCCTGCTGTTCAACCAGTTTTGCTATCTTTCGGCCGTGCGCCTGACGAACGCCGGGACCGCGACGGTGCTCCAGTGCCTGCAGCTCGTTATCATCATGGGCTACACCTGCGTGACCGACCGCCGCATGCCGCGTACTCGCGAAGTCATCGGCATTGGCCTGGCTCTGGGTGGAACCTTTTTAATCGCCACCGGCGGCGACCCCACCAGCCTGAATATCTCGCCGCTTGGCCTGGCAGCAGGTCTTATGTGTGCGGTCAGCGCCGCGTGCATGGCGGTGATTCCCGCCAAGATCCTGCCCGAATACGGCAGCCCCATCGTCACGGGCTCGGCAATGCTCGCGGCGGGCGTGGTCTCGTGCGTCTTCGTGCAGCCCTGGGCGCATATGCCGGCGCTCGACGCCGCCGGCATCGAGGCGCTCGCGGTGTTCGTGGTTATCGGCTCGTTTTTTGCTTACATGCTTTATATGCAGGGCGTTAAGGACATCGGCTCGGTGCGCGCGAGCCTCATCGGAACTGTGGAGCCGGTTTCGGCGACCATCACCAGCGCCGTTATGCTGGGCACGGTGTTTTTGCCGACCGACCTTATCGGCTTTGCCATGATCATCGTGATGATGTTCCTCACGGTGTAGCTGGCGCCGCCGCCAAGACGGAAAAGGCGTTGTGCCACATTTTCGCCAATTGATGTCCGTGTCTGGAGTTTAGCTGTCGATGCTCAAAATGCCATAAACTAGTAACGTTATGGACTTTTTCATTGCGACTCAATTGCGAGGATTTCTTTATGGCTGGTAATCACTTTAAGGGCAGCGATAGCGGCCGTCCTGCAGTTCCGCCGCGTCCGAACGGGGCTGGTAAGGCCGGCACGCCGGGCGGCGCTGGGCAGGGCGGTTCCGGTAAGCGCGTGTCCCCGGGCGAGACGGCGATGTTTACCGCTCTGTACGAGCAGTCTCAAAAGGCAAAAAAGACCGGCCGTGCAAGAGGGAATGTCTTTGCGGGCGGTGCAACCTCCACGTCGCAGCCGAGCGGGGCCCCTTCGATACCTGCGAACAACGCAGGTGCTGCCAACGCCGCGAATACCGCCGGCAACGTTAATGCCGGCAAGGCCGCCAACAATACTCCCTCTGCCGGTGGCGCGGGGCTTACGGGTAACCTTGGCACGATTTACACCGGCGCCTCCGAGACTGGCACGTTCGCCCGCCTGGATGATAGCGGTGCCCAGTTTGCGGGCTCGGGTTCCAAGGAAGATTATTACGATTTTGGCTTGAACTACGGTAGCGACGCTTCGTCGAGTTCGACCTCTGACGGTCTGGTCCGTCATCGCCATCGCAAGGGCGAGCGCAAAAAGCGTCACACTGGCGCCATTATTGCCGCTGTAGTCGCGGTGCTTCTCGTTGCGCTTGGCGCAAGTGGCTTTATGCTGCTTAACTCGGCAAAGACCGTAAAGAGCGAAGCGAAGGAGGCTGTCGAGATCGTCGGTGGCCTTAAGGACAAGGTCACGTCGGGCGATTTTTCGACGCTGCCTGACGACGCGAAGAAGATCGATGGGCTCTGCGATAGCATGAAGGCGGAGACCTCGAGCCCGCTGTGGACGGTGGCTTCGTTTATCCCGGTGTATGGCAGCGACATCAGTGCGGCCCGCACCATGATTGATGCCCTGTCCGATGTCTCGAGCAACGCGCTGGTTCCCATGGCCGACAACCTTTCGCAGGCCACGCCCGGCAAGCTGTTCCAGGACGGCATGATTAACGTGTCCGCGCTGCAGGCCGTTGCCGATTCGCTTTCCGATAGCTCCAAGGTGTTCAAGAGCGCCAACGAGAAGATCCAGGGCATTGGCGATACTCATATTTCCCAGGTGACCGAGCTGGTCGATAAGGCCAAGGACGGCTTTGCCACCCTCAACGGCGCGGTTGACGCGGCGGAGAAGGTCGCCCCCGTCCTTCCCCAGATGCTCGGCGCCAACGGCCAGACGCGTAACTACCTTGTGTACGCCATGAACAACGTCGAAATTCGTGCCTGCGGCGGCTTTGGCGGTTCGCAAGGTTTGATTTCGGTCACCGACGGCCAGATGTCGATTGGCGAGTTTGTTCCCCGCATTGGGCTCAGTGAGGATGAGGCAGTCGAGAGTGTCGACGAAGAGGATGAGGCGCTGTTCGGCAACCACAGTAACCTGTACAACTCGGGCAATACCTATTCGCCTGATTGGCCCCGCAACTCGCAGCGTGTCGCCGCGCTGTGGAAGTCCCAATATGGGCAGGACGTTGATGGCGTCGTCGGCATCGACCCGGTGTTCCTGCAGTATCTGCTGGGCCTGGTCGGTAACGTGTCGCTGCCCGACGGAACGGTTGTCGACGGCACCAACGCCGCAAAGGTCCTCATGCACGATGTGTACTGGAACTATCCGGTCGAGGAGTCGGACGGCATCTTTGCATCCGTCGCCAGCGCTGCCTTCGACAAGATCCTTGGCGGTATCGGCGATGTCGATGTTACGAAGCTTGTCAGCGCCGTTGAGCGCGGTGCCGAAGAGGGCCGCCTGATCGCGTGGATGAAAAACGATGACGAGCAGAACGCTATCAAGGAGATGAACATCGACGCCTCGCTGCCCGATCCGGATGACCCGAGTGAAGATCCCGTTGCTGGTGTCTACTTTAACAACCTGAGCTTCTCCAAGCTCGACTGGTACCTGAATGCCGATACGCAGATTGGCCAGGGCATCAAGAACGGTGACGGCACATGCTCGTATCGCATCGCCGTTACCCTGACGAACATCATGACGCAGGAGGAGGCCGGCAAGCTGCCCGACTACGTCGCGGCGAGCGCGCCCGATGCCGCGCGCGACGACGAGCGTCTGAATGTCTCGTTGTTTGCCCCGACGGGCGGCAACATTACTGATCTGACCGTCGAGGGCACCCAGTTTGGTCTTGGCGCCGCTACGTGGCATGGAATCCCCTTCTATTCGGGCACCGTTGACCTGCATGCTGGCGAGACGACGACGATCACATATACGCTGACCACGTCAGCCGAGGCGGGGGACAAGCCGCTTACGCTGCGTCAGACTCCTACATGCCAGGCGGCTCGCGACAGCGCGTCGGCGTAGGGTTTTTCTGGTAGCGCAGATAATCGAGTACCATTTTGGGGCGGACAGGCAATCTGTTCGCCCCTATTTTGTAAGGAGAGCGCATGAAGTACTTTGGCACCGACGGCTTTCGCGGTGAGGCTAACGTTGGGCTGACGGTAGAGCACGCTTATAAGATTGGCCGTTTTGTGGGCTGGTATTACGGCGCCAACCGCGAGCGCAAGGCGCGCGTCATCGTGGGTAAGGACACGCGTCGCTCGAGTTATATGTTTGAGGCGGCGCTGGTGAGCGGCTTGGTCGCGAGCGGCGCGGACGCCTATATGCTGCACGTGATCCCCACGCCGGGCGTAGCGCATCAGACCGTGGAAGGCTGCTTCGATTGCGGCATCATGATCAGCGCGAGCCACAACCCGTTTTGCGATAACGGCATTAAGCTCGTCAATAGCGACGGTTTTAAGATGGACGAGGACGTACTGGAGCTCATCGAGGACTACGTCGATGGCAAGAGCGAGGTGCCGCTGGCCACGGGCAACCACATCGGCGCCACGGTGGACTACATGCAGGGCCGCAACCGCTACATTGCCTCGCTCATCGCCAGCGCGAACTTTTCGCTGCAGGGCGTCAAGATCGGCATCGACTGCGCCAACGGCTCGGCGTCCTCGGTGGCCAAGCCGGTGTTCGACGCGCTGGGCGCCGACGTGCGCGTGATCAATGCCGCGCCTGATGGTTTTAACATCAACGTCGACTGCGGCTCCACGCATATGGAGCGTCTGCAGCGCCACGTGGTGGAGCAGGGCTTGGACGTGGGCTTTGCCTATGACGGCGATGCCGACCGCTGCCTGGCCGTGGACGAGCGCGGCCGCGTGGTCGATGGCGACCAGATCCTGTACGTGTGCGGCGTGTACCTGAACAAGCACGGTCGCCTTTCGGGCGGTACCGTGGTTCCGACGATTGCCAGCAACTTTGGCCTGATCAAGTCGTTGGAGCTTGCCGGCCTAAGTGCCGTGACCAGCGGTGTGGGCGACCGTCACGTGTATGCCAAGATGCGCGAGGGCGGTTACAGCCTGGGCGGCGAGCAGACGGGCCATACGATCTTTGGCGATATCGAGCGCACGGGCGACGGCATTATGACCTCGCTGCGCGTGATGGAAGTGATCCGCGCCGAGCGCGAGACGCTCTCGCAGCTCACGGCTCCGTGCAAGCTGCTACCGCAGGCGCAGGTGGCCGTGCGCGTGGCGGACAAGGACGCCGCGCTCGAGAACATGGGCGTGCAGAACGCCATCGCCGAGGCCGAGGCTGCGCTGGCAGGCGAGGGCCGCGTGCTCGTACGCAAGAGCGGAACCGAGTCGGTTATCCGCGTGCTGGCCGAGGCGCCCGACCAAGCATCCGCCGATGCCGCCATGAAGCGCATCGCCAACGCACTCGAGGCTCTGTAGTTACGCGGTTTTACCAAACCGCGTAACTGCTCGACGCTGCAAACGCCCCTAAGCGGCAATCTGACGTTCAATTTCAAGGGCGCGACCAGAAGGTCAGCGCCCTTTCATTTCACGTCACCTTGCTCGCTTAGGGTCGTTTTCGCTGACGTTGCCAAGACATTGGCGTCAACATAGTTGGCGTTGGCGACGGCGTGCTGGTCAATCCTTACAGCTCGTACAGTGTGGTGAACTTGTCCTGCAGGTAGCTGCAGTAGTAGCGGGCGTCAAAGGCCATGCCGCAGGCGCCCTTGATGAGTTCCGGCGCGTCTTTGGCGCGGCCCCACTGCCAAATGTGCTCGCCCAGCCAGGCGCGGACGGGCGCCAGATCGCCGCTCGCGCAGGCACCGGTAAGGTCGACGCCGTCGCGGCACATGGCCGGCACAAACATGGCATCGTAGGCGCTACCCAGCGCATACGTGGGGAAGTAGCCAAACGAACCGCCGCTCCAATGCGTATCCTGCAGACAGCCGTGCGTGTCGTCGGGAACGGGAATGCCCAGGTACTCGTCCATAAAGCGGTTCCAAAGCGCGGGGATGTCCTTGGCCGCAGCCTCGCCGGCAAACAGCATACGCTCAATCTGGTAGCGCACCATAATATGCAGCGGATAGGTGAGCTCGTCGGCCTCGGTGCGGATCAACGACGGCTGCGCGATGTTCACGGCGCGGTAGAGCGTGTCTTCGTCGACGTCGCCGTAGACCTCGGGCGCGTGACGACGCAGCACCTCGAGCAGCGGGCCCATAAAGGCGCGGCTGCGACCCACGGTGTTCTCAAAGAAGCGGCTCTGGCTCTCGTGGATGCCCATGGAGGTGCCGCCCTCCAGGCAGGTGCGCGCGTAGGCGGGATTGACGCCCAGCTCGTACATGGTGTGCCCCGCCTCGTGGATGATGCTGTAGACGTTGGAGATGCAGTCGTCCTCGTAGATGTGCGTCGCGATGCGCGCATCACCCACGGCAAAGCCCTCGCTAAACGGATGCTCGGTAAAGGCAAGCGTGGTGTCGTCCAGGTCCAGGCCGACAAGCTTCATAAGGTCGAAGCTCATGGCGCGCTGGGCAGCCTCGGGCACGTGGGCGTGCAAAAAGTCGGCAGCCGGCTGCTGGCCGCGCTCGCCGATGGCATGCACGAGCGGCACGACCGTGGCCTTGACCTCGTCGCAAAACGCGTCGAAGCTCTTGGCGGAAAGGCCGCGCTCGTACTGGTCGAGCCAAACGTCGTATGGATCGCGCTTGGGGTCCATGAGCTCGGCCTGATGCTTAAGTTGGGCGACGATTCTATCCACATAGGTCTCAAAGCTCGCCCAGTCATTGGCTGCCTTGGCCTTGTGCCACACGGCGTCCGCCTCGCAGGTGAGCCTGGTCCAGGCCTCGGCTTCTTCGGTGGGGATGGCACTGGCCTCACGTTGATCGCGGCCGAGCACACGGATCTCGTCGAGCAGCTGAGGGTCGTCGACTTTGCCGCCGGCGACGGTCTCGCGCGCTAACGAGCGTACGAGCTCAACGGACTTCTCGCTGGTCAGCAGCTTGTGATGCTCGCCGGCAAGCGTGCCCATGGCGTCGGCACGCGCTGCTGCGCCGTTGGCAGGAGCAATCGTCGCTCCATCGAACTCGGCAATCTTGAGCAGGTATTCGCGAGTCCACAGCTTGCCTTCGAGCTTGCGGAATTTTTTGACGGCCTTATCGACCTTCATGCCTTTGGATGTCTTGCCCGCTGCAGGCTCGGCCTTCTTATCGAGTTTCTTTCCCATACCATATCCTTGATCTCGTGAGCCGAGCGCTTCGGGTGGGCGCGCGGCCAGTTTGCACAGCTACCTGCCTTGTACCCAGTGCGAACAAAACGGAACGCGGCGATGCACACGCAGAATGTGTTATCCTATAGCCCAATGCGTTGACGGAGAGGGTTTTGCCCGCCGCGTCGCCGGCAAGAGAGGGAAGGTCATGGGCTGCGAGCCTTCCTGCGGTGACAAGGGCCAAGCGTTCACTCCCGAGCAGCGACCTCAACGGGCACGCGGCCAGCGGCGGCGAAGCCCCAGTAGGGAAGCCGTGAGCCTCGCGACAAGGGGCACAGAGTGGGCGCGGCGGGCCAGACATCCGCCGGGTCAAACAAGGTGGTACCGCGGAATTCAACCGTCCTTGGGCAATGCACATGCCCGAGGGCGGTTTTTTTGTTACCGAACCGGGCCGCACATCCGCAGCTCCGGGTGGCTCCAGCCGCCGCGGCAAGTGGATGCGCGAGAGACGAAAGGGAAGACATGAGTCTGATTGATGATCTGGTCAAACTCGAGGAAGAGGCCAAGGAGCTCGTCGCAGGCGCCGATGACGCCGCCAAGCTCGAGGCTGCGCGTGTTGAGCTGCTCGGTCGCAAGGGTCGTATCACCGGCTTGATGCGCATGATGGGCAAGCTCGCCCCCGAGGATCGTCCCGTGATGGGCAAGCGCGCCAACGAGATGCGCCAGCTGATCGAGGGCATGCTCGACGAGCGAAACACCGAGATGAAGGCCGCCGCCCTCAAGCGCGCACTCGAGCACGACGCCGTCGACATCACGCTGCCGGGCATCCGTCCGCAGATCGGCCACCAGCACCTGATCAAGCAAATCATCGAGGAGGCCGAGGACATCTTCTGCGGCATCGGCTACACCGTCGAGTCCGGCCCCATGGTCGACACCTCTTACTACAACTTCACCGCGCTCAACGCTCCCATGGATCACCCGAGCCGCTCGGCCCGCGATACCTTCTACGTGGTCGACAACAACCCCGGCAGCGTCGCGCACCCCGAGGCTCACGCCCACGGCGAGTCCGACGTGCTGCTGCGCACCCAGACTTCGGGCGTGCAGATCCACACTATGGAGTCGCAGAAGCCGCCCATCTACATGATCTGCCCGGGCACCGTCTACCGTCCCGACACGGCCGATGCCTGCCACCTGCCGCAGTTCAACCAGATCGAGGGCCTGGTCGTCGACGAGGGCATTACCTTTGGCGATCTTAAGGGTACGCTCGACTACTTCGTCAAGTGCATGTTTGGCGAGGACCGCAAGACGCGCTACCGTCCGCACTTCTTCCCCTTCACTGAGCCTTCCTGCGAGGTGGACGTGAGCTGCCACGTCTGCGGCGGCAAGGGCTGCAACTTCTGCAAGCACAGCGGCTGGATCGAGATTCTGGGCTGCGGCATGGTCGACCCCAACGTCCTGATCAACTGCGGCATCGACCCCGAGAAGTACACCGGCTTCGCTTTTGGTATTGGCGCCGAGCGCGTCGCGGCCCTGCGCTACGACCTGCCGGACCTTAGAACTCTGATGACGGGCGATATGCGTTTCCTGAATCAGTTCTAGGCTGCGGCTTGCCCAAGCACGGCACCTCGGCGCTCATTCGTCGCTTGCGTACCAAAGTACGCGGCGCTCCTCTTTCGGGCCGATCTGCCGCACTTGGACAACCCTCGCTTTGTAAGGAATGTTCACAAAGTTGAAGTTTCCACCTGCATCTCTTCGCAGGCTTTCAGTATGAAAGGAGAGCTAGATGCGCGTTTCTTACGACTGGCTCAAGACCATGATCGATATTCCGGAGGATCCCAAGACCCTTTCGGACGAATATATCCGTACCGGCACCGAGGTCGAGGCGATTGACACCGTGGGCGAGTCCTTCGACCACGTGGTGACTGCCAAGGTGCTCACCAAGACCCCGCACCCCGATAGCGACCACATGTATGTGTGCTCGGTCGATGTGGGCGACAAGAATCTCGACACCGACGGCAACCCCGCTCCGCTGCAGATCGTCTGCGGCGCGCAGAACTTCGAGGCCGGCGATCACATCGTCACGGCCATGATCGGCGCCGTGCTTCCCGGCGACGTCAAGATCAAGAAGAGCAAGCTTCGCGGCGTCGTGTCCATGGGCATGAACTGCTCCGCGCGCGAGCTCGGCCTGGGCGGCGACCACTCCGGCATCATGATCCTGCCCGAGGACACGCCCTGCGGCATGCCGTTTGCCGAGTACGTGGGCTCGAGCGACACCGTGCTCGACTGCGAGATTACGCCCAATCGCCCCGACTGCCTGTCCATGATCGGCATGGCCCGCGAGACCGGCGCCATCTTCGACCGCGATTTCCACGTTGAGCTGCCCGCCATCAAGGCCGAGGCCGGCCGCGCGACCGACGACGAGCTTTCCGTCGAGATCGCCGACGAGGGCCTGTGCGACCGCTATGTCGCCCGCATCGTGCGCAATGTGAAGGTCGGCCCGTCGCCAGACTGGATGGTCAAGCGCCTCAACGCCCTGGGTGTGCGCCCGCACAACAACATCGTCGACATCACCAACTACGTGATGATGCTCACCGGTCAGCCGCTGCACGCCTTTGACCTGGACGCCTTTGCCGCGCGCGATGGCCACCGTCGCGTGGTGGTTCGCGCCGCCCAGCAGGATGAGAAGTTCACGACGCTCGACGGCGAGGAGCGCACGCTTGACGCCGGCATGGGTCTCATCACCGATGGCGAGCGTCCCGTGGCGCTGGCCGGCGTTATGGGTGGCATGGATTCCGAGATCGAGGACGACACCGTCGACGTGATGGTCGAGAGTGCTTGCTTCAACGCCGGTCGCACCTCGCACACCAGCCGCGATCTGTCGCTGATCTCGGATGCCTCCATTCGCTTTGAGCGCCAGGTTGACGAAACCGGCTGCGTGGATGTTGCCAACGTCACGTGCGCGCTTATCGAGGAGATCGCCGGCGGCGAGGTCGCTCCCGGCTACGTCGACGTTTTCCCTGCGCCCAAGACCATCGACAGCATTAAGCTGCGCCTGGCCCGCGTGCATGCCATCTGCGGTGCCGACATCGAGCCCGACTTTATCGAGCGTTCGCTCACCCGTCTGGGTTGCACCGTCGAGCTCGACGGCGAGGACTTCATGGTCACCCCGCCGAGCTTCCGTCCCGACCTGCCGCGCGAGATTGACCTGATCGAGGAGGTCCTGCGCCTGTGGGGCATGGGCCGCGTGACGGCGACCATCCCGGCTGCCAAGAACCATATTGGCGGTCTGACCCGCGAGCAGAAGCTCACCCGCAAGGTCGGCGAGATCCTGCGCGCCTGCGGCCTCAACGAGACCACGACTTTTGGCTTTGCCGCCCCGGGCGACCTGGAGAAGATCGGTATGTCCACCGAGGGTCGCGGTTGCCCCGTGGTGCTCATGAACCCGCTGGTAGCCGAGCAGACCGAGATGCGCCGCTCGCTGCTGCCGGGCCTGCTGCAATCCGTGGCCTATAACGAGGCGCACGGCACGCCCAACGTGCACCTGTATGAGGTCGGCAGCCTGTTCCACGGTCGCGCGAACGCCAGCCTGCCCAAGGAGACCAAGTCCGTGGCGGGTGTGCTCTCGGGCCAGTGGAGCGAGCAGTCCTGGAACATGAAGTACCGCAAGCTGCGCTTCTTCTTTGGCAAGGGTATTGTCGAGGAGCTGCTCGCCCAGCTGCGCATCGAGAAGGTTCGCTTCCGTCCCGTCGAGGGCGAGAGCTATGCCTTCCTGCAGCCGGGTCGTGCTGCCGAGGTGCTCTCGGGCGGTACCGTGCTGGGCTGGGTTGGCGAGATCCACCCCGAGGCACGCGAGGCTATGGGCATTGACGAGGTCGTCGTTGCCTTTGAGCTCGATCTGGACAAGCTGATCAAGGGCGCCCGCAACCAGGAGAACTACCGTGAGTTCTCGCAGTACCCGGCCGTTGAGCACGACCTCGCTATCGTGGTCGACAACACTGTGACCTGCGAGGATCTTGAGCGTCGTATTACGAGTGCCGGAGGCAAGCTGCTCGAGGGCGTGCGCCTGTTCGACGTCTACCGCGATCCCATCCGCATCGGTGCGGGCAAGAAGTCCATGGCCTTCGCGCTTACGTATCGCTCCGACGACCACACGCTCACCAGCGAAGAGGTCGAGAAGGCGCACCAGAAGATCGTCACCAAGGTGTGCAAGGGTGTGAACGGCGAGGTCCGCGGCTAGGACTTGCGCTGGGAGCGTAGGGCCTGATGGCGGTTGCTGTGGGCTCTGCGTGACCGCGGTGTTCGGAAAAGGCATCGCTGAGCCTGCATATATGACACACGCATTACATAACGGCGTGCTGCTTTGTCGGCAGCGCGCCGTTTTGCTATGATAGCCCGCGGCGTGTTACGAATCTGGCAATGCGTAACACTGGCAAGGTGATTCAAGCGGCGTTGCAATTCTGTGCGCCGACAACCGGGAGGCGTATATGCACATTCCAGACAACTACCTGTCCCCGCAGACCGATGCCGTCATGGCGGTGGCGATGGTGCCCGTATGGGTCCACTGCATCAAAAAGGTGCGCGCCACGCTCGATCGCGAGCATATGGCGTTCTTGGGCATTTGCGCCGCGTTCTCCTTCTTGCTCATGATGTTCAACGTGCCGCTGCCCGGTGGCACCACTGGTCACGCTGTTGGCGGCGCGCTCATCGCGTTGCTGCTGGGCCCCGAGGCTGCGGCTATCGCTGTCTCGGTCGCGCTGGCGCTGCAGGCGCTGCTGTTTGGAGACGGCGGCGTTCTGTCGTTTGGCGCCAACTGCTTTAACATGGCCTTTGTGCTGCCGTTTGTCGCTGCTATCGTGTTCCGTGCGCTCAACAGCCGTCTGCACGACAAGAGCTGGGGCACCTCAGTTTCTGCCATCGTAAGCGGCTGGGTCGGCCTGTGCCTGGCGGCCCTGTGCGCGGCAATCGAGTTTGGTATTCAGCCGATGCTCTTTACCAATGCTTCGGGCGCGCCGCTGTACTGCCCCTTCCCGCTGTCCGTGGCTATTCCGGCCATGTTGATCCCGCATATGCTGGTTGCCGGCGTGATCGAGGGCGTGGCGACGGCCGCGATCTACGGTTTCATTAAGAAGACGGCGCCGAGCATCATTGTCGGGCCCGAGGCCGTCGATGGCCAACTTGCTGCCGAGGGCGTTGCCGCCAAGAAGACCTCGCTGGTCCCCACGCTCATCCTGGTTGCCGTGCTTGTCGTAGCAACACCGCTGGGCCTGCTGGCCACGGGTGACGCCTGGGGTGAGTGGGACGCCGAGGGCGCCGCGACCGCCGTTCAAGAGGCTGGCGATGACAGCCTGCAGGCTTCGGTCGGTCTCGATACCCCGACCTTTGCCGATGCCCTGCCCACGGGCGATTATCTGCAGGCCTATTCCGAGGAGCAAGGCCTTGGCTTTGCCGGCCAGGCTACCATGTATATCCTTTCGGGCGTGATTGGCGTGGCGGTGCTCACCATCGCATTCCGTCTGATCTCGCTGACGGTCAAGGAAAGCGGTGCTCATGGCAATAGCCGAGCTGCCTAGCTGGCTTGCGGTCGAGCAGCGTTACGAGCCCGCGGGGGCTCGGCATCGTGTGATGCAAAAGAACGTCCTGCACCTGGCGAGCCTGCTTGAGCGGGTTCGCCTGGGTGGAGGCGCGCACGAGGGCGGGTCGATGGTCGACCGCGCCCTTTCTTGCGTTTCGGCTCCGGTGCGCCTGGTGGGGATGTTCGTCTGCGTCCTGTGCGTGTGTCTGACGCAGAGCCCGCTGTACCTGATGCTGATGGCGGCTATCGCGCTGGTGTTGGTCGCGGTGCGCCCCGCTCGCGGGCTGCGTGCGACCTTTGTACCGGCGCTCGGCGCCACGGGGCTTGCGGTGGTTCTGGCACTGCCTGCCCTGCTGCTGGGCGCGTCTGCCGCGGGCGCCATGCTCAAGATCGCGCTCAAGACGTTCATTAATGTGTCGCTGGTGCTGGGTGTTTCGTGGACGCTTACCTGGAGCCGCATGTCGGCGGCGCTCAAAATGCTGCACCTGCCCGACGAGGTCATCTTTACGTTTGATATGGCGCTCAAGCATATTGAGGTGCTGGGACGCACAGCGCACGATCTGTGCGAATCGGTCATGCTGCGTAGCGTCGGTTCCGCGCCTGCGGGTTTTTCGCGCACCGACTCGCTGGCGGGTATCATGGGCATGACGTTTATCAAGGCGATGGAATGCAGCCGCGCGATGGACGAGGCCATGCTGTGCCGCGGCTTCGCCGGCGTGTATCCGGCGCCTGCACTGAGCGGCTTTGGCTGGCGCGATGCGGTTTATGCGGCCGTTGTGGCGTTGTTCGCCGTGTTGTGCGCGGTGTTGTAGTGCGGACGGTCGAACCGTCGATGTGAGTAGGGAAGGGCGGCGTTTTGGCAAACGATACGAATAACGCGATGGGTGCGAGCGGTGCTGCCGGCGCCGAGATCACGCTGCTCATCGAGTTTCGCGACGTGGTGTTTTCCTATGCGGGTCATACGGTGGTCGATGGTGTGTCGCTGCAGGTCGATCGTGGTGAACTCGTTGCCCTGCTCGGTCCCAACGGCTGCGGTAAGACGACGATTATGCGCCTTATTAACGGCCTTGAACTCGCGGACGCAGGGGCATACCTGTTTGACGGGCACGCGATCGACGCGGCGTTTCTAAAGGATTCCGCGGCCGCTCAGCGTTTTCATCAGCGCGTAGGTTTTGTGTTTCAAAATGCCGACGCCCAGCTGTTCTGCGCTACGGTGGGCGAGGAAGTTGCTTTTGGTCCCGCGCAGATGGGGCTGCCGGCAGACGAGCTCGAGCGCCGCGTGCGCGATGCCATGGAGCTGTTCCAGGTTGCCGATCTGGTCGATGCCTCGCCCTATCAGCTCTCGGGCGGGCAAAAGAAGCGCGTGGCGCTGGCTGCCGTCGTGTCGATGAACCCCGATATCCTGGTGCTCGACGAGCCTACCAACGGACTTGACGAGGACTCGTGCGACATCGTGGTCAACTTTCTACTGGCCTATGTTGCTGCCGGTAAGACGGTCTTGATGAGCACGCACCATCAGGATTTGGTACGACGCCTGGGTGCCCGCGCCATCTATATCGATCGATATCACCATGTGGTCGAGGCGCCGGTGTCTTCGTATGGAACCGAGAGCGGCGCTGCGGAATAGTTGCTGCGTAGAGCGTGCGTAGCGGCCCGCGCGGCTTTGCCGTGATGGTATAGTTATCCAGGTTTTTATGGGGGTGGCTATGCCAAGCTGGAACATTCATATCGCTCAGACGGAGCGTTTGCTGGAGTGCACCGGCGCGCTTGCCAATAGCGTGCGCGACCGCAATGCCTTTTTGTTTGGCTGCGTGGTTCCGGATATCTTCGTGGGCTATATGGTCCCTGGTATCGCTGATCCCATTCCGTATCGCATTACGCACTTTGCCAAGCCCGAGCCTATCCCTAAGCCTCGTGAGCATGAGTTCTGGGATACCTATGTGGCACCGTTGCTTAAAAGTTCGCCCACCGGTGCGCCGGCCGCGGCGACCTCGATTATCGAGGAACGCGAGCGACTGAATCGCGTGCACTATCCCCAGCGCTACAGGGATGCCGAGCCGGTTGTCGGTCCCGGCGCCTGTGAGTTCTCGCTTGCGTCCGAAGATGTGGCGCAGTCGTTGCTCGATTTAACGCTGGGCGTCTGGTCGCATCTGGTGGCCGATACCGTATGGAATACGCGCGTGAATCAGTACCTGGAGGCGCACGGCGGCAAGCCGTGCGAGGAATTCCGCATTAAAAAGCAAGGTGACTTTGACTGGTTTGGTAAGACGCTCGGCATTGTTTCCATCCCGCGTGCGACCGATCGTCTGTATACTGCGGCGATGCGTTTTGGGCAGTATCCCATCCATAAGGAGTATGTGCTCAAGACCATCGGCGTTATGCACGAGATTGTGCGCGAAAACCCCGGTGAGCCCGATCATCCGCCGTATCGCCTGCTAACCGAGGAGTTTTTCGATGCAACGTTTACCGAGGTCATCGAGCTGACCGAGGCGGGATTTGCGGCTCGCGTTGCTGCTTCTGACGTTCCCGCAGTCCCCCTGATCGCTAGCTGCTAGCCGGCCGGCTTGACGGCGAACAGCTCATCCCAATCGACCAATAGCTCCCGCCGCAGGGCATCTTCGGTGGTGCGTTTCTGATCGGTCTTTGGGATGTAGGGGAGCCCTGCCTTTTTATGGATGAGTTCGGCGATGTTGTTAAAGCTCTTCGTGTCTTTGATTTGCTCATAGGTTATCTGGATAACGTCATAGCCCATGCTTGTGAGGGCGGTGGTGCGCTCGGCATCGGAGAGACTTGCGGCTTCGCCATCGTGGGCGGAGCGGCCTTGGCATTCCAAGATGACGCCCATGCTGTCGGTGTTGCTCTCTATGAGGATATCGGCGTAGCAGCAGGTTTTGTCATACAGTGAGCGCGCGGCGTCGCTGAGTGGGATGCGCACGTTGTTTGCGATGTTGATGCCCATGCCGCCCTCGTTGCGGGGGAGCGAGACAAGCATAGAGGCCTGTACTTCGAAGGGCGAGGCGGTCTGCCCCGTCATGTGCTCGGCCGCCCAGCGCAGTTGTTTAACGCCGCGCAGGCCTGCAGCCTGCTTGGCGAACGCGGCGATATCCGCCGCGCTGAGGAGCGGCGGGCGCTTCCACAAATTGGTGTCATTGCCCTTGGTGTCGACAACACGCTCCCAGCAGCAGTTGGGTGGAATGAGCTTAAGCGAAATAGCTTCATCAAGATGTTGTTGCGTTCGCTCGCAGGGCTTAAACACTGCAAAGGAGCCGCACATCTCGTAGCAAGCCATGAGTAGCTGGTTGCGTGAGACCTGCGTAGCAAGGCTGAGCAGCGTAAACTCGGGCGACGTGACATCAAATCCATGTTCAGTTTGCCTAAACGACCCGGGAGGCGGCTCTTGGGTCAGGAGGTGCGATTTAAACAGGCTTCGCGACCCGGATTGTGCTCGAGTGAATACAAACCTGTGAAGCGGTGCGTGAAGTAGGTCTTTTACAACTGCATGACTTCCGAGGCCGCAACATCTGCGATCCATATTGCCAAGGCTAATGGCGGGGTAAAGCCCTAATACCTGCGGCGGGATACAGTGATAGTAAAAAGCGGATTGACCGCATAGCGTCAGGTCCATGATATCCTCCTGGTCGAAATGTGCTTTTGGACCGTGCGATGCCAGCGTCAATTCGGAAGTATGCGGCAAAATCTGAACCCTGTGAGCAGACCTGGCTTTTGAGGCCAGTTTATCAGGCATTTTGTTGCGAAAAAACGGGGTGTGCTCGGAGGTCTCAGAATTTGCCGCATACTTCCGAAAACGCGGTCGATCTGGCTCTTGCTAAAACGATTTAGCAGCGTCGGGTAAGGTGTGGTTTCGCCATCGGGCGAACACTTTTAGCGCTTGGGACTTTATTTTTGGGCCTCGAAAGGTGGATTTCGCGCTTTTGGTAAAGAAATGGGTGCGTGTTTTGCCGTGTGCCGGCATTGACACAGAAAAAGGGC
>NZ_QSRV01000006.1:47261-52049 GCF_003437235.1 Collinsella sp. TF07-1 | reverse complement strand
AAGGCGAAGCCTTCCGGGCCCTTTGCAATGCAAACATGCTTGCAAGTACGACTTAACGCACCTGAGCGACGTAAGCGACGTTGGTCGAGGAGACCTTGTCCTCGAGCTGGACGCTCATGCGGGGATCGCCGGCGGTAGCGACGGTCAAATCGCCAGCCTCGACGTAGCCGAGCTCCTTAGCGGTCTCGATCGCCTTGACGATCGTGCCGTTGACGGTGCCCTGGGTAATCTCGGCCTGGTGCGGGATAACGCCCCAGTACATGATCATCTGCTGGACGGCCCACTCGTGGCGGGAGAACGCGCAGATCGGCATGTTGGGACGGAAGTGCGAGATCAGGCGTGCGGTACGACCGGTTGTCGTCGGCACGGTGATGCACTTGGCGCCAACGGTGGTGGCCATGTTCACAGCGGACATACCCACAACGTTGTTGACGACGCGGGTGCCGTGAGCGTCGGCCGGAACCTCGAGCGGAGCGTGGGCCGGGAGGTACTTCTCGGTCTCGAGAGCAATGCTGGCCTGCATCTTAACGGCCTCGACCGGGTACTTACCGGCAGCGGACTCGCCAGAGAGCATAACGGCGTCGGTGCCGTCGTAGATGGCGTTAGCAACGTCGGCAACCTCGGCGCGCGTCGGGCGCGGGTTCTGCTGCATGGAGTCGAGCATCTGCGTAGCGGTGATAACGGGCTTGTAGGCCGCGTTGCACTTGGCGATGATCTCCTTCTGGATGTGCGGAACGAGCTCGGGCTTGATCTCGATACCCAGGTCGCCACGGGCGACCATGATGCCGTCGGAAGCCTCGAGGATCTCGTCGAAGTTCTCGACGCCCAGGGCGCACTCGATCTTCGGGAAGATCGTCACGTGCTCGCCGCCGTTCTCGCGGCAAAGCTTGCGGATGCCACGGACGGACTCGCCGTCACGGATGAAGGAAGCGGCGATGTAGTCGATGTTCTCGGTCAGGCCAAAGAGGATGTCCTGACGATCGCGCTCGGTGATGGCGGGCAGCGAGATGTTGACGTTGGGCATGTTGACGCCCTTGCGCTCGCCGATCAGGCCGTCGTTCTTAACGACACAGGTCATGTCCTGGCCACTGACGGACTCGACCTCGAGGGCAACCAGGCCGTCATCGATCAGGATGAGGGAGCCCTTCTCGACCTCGGAAGGCAGAGCCAGGTAGTCGAGGGAGATGTGCTCAGCGGTGCCGTGGAAATCCTCGGACGTGGGCTGAGCGGTGACGACGATCTTATCGCCGGTCTTGACGGCAACCTTCTTGCCGTCGACCAGAAGGCCGGTGCGGACCTCGGGGCCCTTGGTGTCGAGCAGGATGCCGACGGGCAGACCGAGCTCCTTGGAAATACGGCGGACGCGCTCGATGCGACCGTGGTGCTCGTCGTAGGAGCCGTGCGAGAAGTTAAAACGGGCGACGTTCATGCCCGCCTTGATCATCTCGCGGATGGTCTCGTCGCTATCGCAGGCGGGACCCATGGTGCATACAATCTTAGTGCGCTTGTACATTCAGACCTCCATCTGACATCGTCTTGCGCTGATAGATAAACCATAAGAAATAAAACCGTGTTGATTATAACGAAATGCTGACCGAATACCCCATAAAATCGACCGTATGCCGAATTAGAAGTTCATTTTTTGCGGGATAAACGGTATATGAGAAAATTTACCAACCGCTCTAACCGCTGCTATCTGGGCGATATGTCAGTTTGGCGATGTGCCGAAGAAAAAACGTTTTACCAATGTTGAGCATCACACGGTCTGCACCGTTGCGTGCGGACCATATTTCCAAACCGATTGTTTTGGCTAGACGCGTCGCTTTGGGGTACCATAGCTCCACTATCAACTGCCGCTCAGCACGGCAGCCTTGATGAGCCCTTGCCCTTCTCCTGGGAATTATGATCGGGCATCAATCTGCTGAGTGGCCCGAATCCCAGGAGGGGACTCTATATGCAAAAGGAATACCTGTCCGCCGCGGCGGAGGTGCTCAGCGACCAAGGTGTCGATGAGAACCTCGGCCTGAGCAACGACGAGGCGTCTTCGCGCCTCGCCAAGACAGGCCCTAACAAGCTCGAGGAAGCTGAGAAGACGCCGCTGTGGAAGCGTTTCTTTGAGCAGATGGCCGACCCCATGGTCATCATGCTGATCGTTGCCGCCGTCATCAGTGCGCTCACGGGCATGGTCAAGGGCGAGCCCGACTTTGCCGATGTTGCCATCATCATGTTCGTCGTTATCGTCAACTCGGTGCTGGGCGTGGTCCAGGAAGCCAAGAGCGAGGAGGCCCTCGAGGCCCTGCAGGAGATGAGTGCGGCGCAGTCCAAGGTGCTGCGCGACGGCAAGCTCGTGCACCTGCCGAGCGCCGAGCTCGTGCCCGGCGACGTGATCATGCTCGAGGCGGGCGACTCCGTTCCGGCCGACTGCCGCGTGCTCGAGAGCGCCACGATGAAGATCGAAGAGGCCGCGCTCACCGGCGAGTCCGTGCCCGTCGAGAAGCATGCCAACGTGATCGAGCTCGCCGCCGGCACCGACGACGTGCCGCTCGGCGACCGTAAGAACATGTGCTATATGGGCTCCACCGTCGTGTACGGCCGTGGTCGCGCCGTCGTGGTCGGCACCGGCATGAACACCGAGATGGGCAAGATCGCCGGCGCCCTGGCCGAGGCCAAGGAAGAGCTCACGCCGCTGCAGGTGAAGCTCGCCGAGCTCAGCCGCATCCTCACCATCATGGTGATCGTCATCTGCGTCGTCATCTTTGGCGTTGACATCCTCCGCCACGGCGTGGGCAACGTCCTTACCGATCCGACTGCCCTGCTCGACACCTTTATGGTTGCCGTCTCGCTCGCCGTCGCCGCCATCCCCGAGGGCCTTGTTGCCGTCGTGACCATCGTCCTTTCGCTTGGCGTGACCAAGATGGCCAAGCGCCAGGCGATTATCCGCAAGCTCTCTGCTGTCGAGACCCTTGGCTGCACACAGACCATCTGCTCCGACAAGACCGGTACCCTTACCCAGAACAAGATGACCGTCGTCAAGCACGAGCTCGCTGCGCCCAAGGAGAAGTTCCTGGCCGGCATGGCGCTGTGCTCCGATGCTCAGTGGGACGAGGAGCTGGGCGAGGCCGTGGGCGAGCCGACCGAGTGCGCGCTCGTCAACGACGCCGGCAAGGCTGGCCTCACCGGCCTGACTGCCGAGCATCCGCGCGTGGGCGAGGCCCCGTTCGACTCGGGCCGCAAGATGATGTCCGTGATCGTCGAGACCTTGGATGGCGAGTACGAGCAGTACACCAAGGGCGCGCCCGACGTGGTGATCGGCCTGTGCACCCATATCTACGAGGGCGAAAAGGTCGTCCCGCTGACCGAGGAGCGTCGCGCCGAGCTCGTGGCCGCCAACAAGGCCATGGCCGACGAGGCTCTGCGCGTGCTGGCGCTGGCAAGCCGCACCTACACCGAGGTCCCGAGCGACTGCAGCCCCGCTGCGCTCGAGCACGACCTGGTCTTCTGCGGCCTGTCCGGCATGATCGACCCGGTCCGCCCCGAGGTCGCCGAAGCCATCCGCGAGGCCCACGACGCTGGCATTCGCACCGTCATGATCACGGGCGACCACATCGACACCGCCGTGGCCATCGCCAAGCAGCTGGGCATCGTCACCGATCGCAGCCATGCCATCACCGGTGCCGACCTCGATCGCATGAGCGACGAGGAACTCGACGCGCACATCGAGGACTACGGCGTGTACGCCCGCGTCCAGCCCGAGCACAAGACACGCATCGTCGAGGCTTGGAAGTCGCGCGACCAGATCGTGGCCATGACGGGCGACGGCGTCAACGACGCCCCGTCCATCAAGCGCGCCGACATCGGCGTTGGCATGGGCATCACCGGTACCGATGTCACCAAGAACGTCGCCGACATGGTGCTTGCCGACGACAATTTCGCCACCATCATCGGTGCCTGCGAAGAGGGCCGTCGCATCTACGACAACATCCGCAAGGTCATCCAGTTCCTGCTTTCGGCCAACCTTGCCGAGGTCTTCTCGGTGTTTATCGCCACGCTCATCGGCTTTACCATCTTCCAGCCGGTGCAGCTGCTGTGGGTGAACCTGGTTACCGACTGCTTCCCTGCGCTCGCGCTGGGCATGGAGGACGCCGAGGGCGACATCATGAAGCGCAAGCCGCGCAACGCCAAGGATGGTGTCTTTGCCGGACATATGGGTCTGGACTGCGTGGTCCAGGGCCTAATCATCACCGTGCTGGTGCTGGCGAGCTTCTTTGTGGGCGTGTACTTTGACATGGGCTACATCCACATCGCCGATATGATCGCCGGCAATGCCGACGAGGAAGGCGTGATGATGGCGTTCATCACGCTCAACATGGTCGAGATTTTCCACTGCTTCAATATGCGCAGCCGTCGTGCGTCGCTGTTCACCATGAAGAAGCAGAACAAGTGGCTGTGGGCTTCCGCCGCTCTGGCACTGGTGCTGACGGTGATCGTGACCGTGCAGCCGACGCTTGCCGAGATGTTCTTTGGCCCTGTGACGCTTGAGCTCAAGGGCGTTCTTGCCGCGCTGGGCCTGGCCTTCCTGATCATCCCGTTGATGGAGATCTACAAGGCGATCATGCGCGCGGTGGAGAAAGAGTAACGTACCTGTCCGGGCCCGCCCGCCTGCGGGGTTTCTTCTTCGCTGGTCCTCGCGCTTCGCGCTGCGGGATCACTCAGAAGAAACCCCTCCCGGCGGGCGGGCCTTCGGATAACCTCTCGGGACCGTAAGCTGAGGGAAAGTGTGTGAGTCGG
>NZ_QSRV01000006.1:24695-47218 GCF_003437235.1 Collinsella sp. TF07-1 | reverse complement strand
CCGACTCTTTTTTGTGGGAAAATACCTGCTCAGTTGTGATTTATGGTGCTGGGAGGCGCTTGTGGGCAAGGCTAAGGCTAAAGCGAAGAAAAAGACGACGGGGGCGCGGGCTAAGCGTGACCGTCGTCGGAAGCTTGCGACCGAAGCCCCCGCGTCTGCCGAGGAGTTGTTGACGAGCGTACCGGGGCTCGATGCGTTGCAGGATGTTCCGGCGTTTGACGATCTGCCGGTTGATGCCGCCCAACGGGCAGCCTTCGATGATTTTTGCGCGCAAGCCGAGGAACCCGAGCAGATGCAGTTGGGCGCCGTGGTGCGCCTGGACCGCGGGTTTCCGCTGGTGGCGACTGCCGATGACACGTTTCGTGCCGAGCATGCCGTGGGGTTTGCCAAGTCGCGCGGCGAGGACGAGGTCCTGCTGCCTGCCGTGGGCGACCGTGTGGCGGTGCGCCGCGCTCCCGGGCACGATATGGGCGTGATTGAGTGCGTGCTGCCGCGCCGTACGAGCTTTGAGCGTTGGCGTGGCCGTGCCCGCGGTGAGCGCCAAGTGCTCTGCTCCAACGTTGACAGCGTGCTGATCGTGCAGGCGCTCGGCGCCGGCGAGGTGCTGCTCGATCGCGTGGCGCGCTCACTGGTGTTGGCGCTCGATTGCGATGCCGAGCCGGTGGTGGTGCTCACCAAGGCCGACCGCTGCGATGCCGAGGAGCTCGAGCGCGATCTGGACCGCGCGCGCCGCCTGGTGGGTCCGGACGTGCGTGTGATCGTGACGTCCTCTGCCGAGGGCCGCGGCCTGGACGAGGTCCGTGCCTGCGTGCCCGCCGGGAGCTGCGCCATGATTCTGGGCGAGTCGGGTGCCGGCAAGTCGACGCTGCTCAATGCGCTGCTGGGCCACGATACGTTGGCGACCGGCGGTGTGCGCGAACGCGACGATCAGGGCCGTCACACTACCGTCGCGCGCGTGATGGTGGCACTGCCGGGCGATGCCGGCGTGATCGCCGATGCCCCGGGCCTGCGCAGCCTGCCGCTCGTGGGTCACGAGCGGGGTCTGGCGCGCGCTTTCCCCGAGATTGTCGAGGCATCGCGCGCGTGCCGGTTTGGCGATTGCACGCATACCCATGAGCCGGGCTGCGCCGTTCGCGAGGCCGAGGACGCCGGGCAGATCGATAGCCTGCGTCTGGAAACGTTCCAAAACCTGGCGTCATCCATGCGCGTGAGCGCTCAAATGCTCGATCCCGATGTCCATCTGTAATTGATTTTTCCTATGACAGCCGTCTCCCAACTGTTCGGGAGACGGCTTTTTTTGCTGCGGAAAAGCTTCGAAACATACAGTTTGCTGACGTGCTGACCAAAACCTTGCCACGAGCTTGACGGGCTGGTCAGCTTTTGGTCAGCGATTGGTTTGACATCGAAAACCAAGATTGCGATTGCGCCGCTTTGCACTCTGACCGCTCAGACAATGGTGGTACGGGCATTCGCCCGGCACTGCCATGAGAGGAGCGGCCGTGAACAAGAGCAAGCGCATCGCCATCAGTCTGGTCGCGGGCGTGCTCGCTGCTCTGCTCTGCATGGTTTACGGCTCGTCGATCCGCTCGCAAGCCGAACAGGTCCAGGCTGAGACCTTGGCCAAGTACGGTGGCGATCGCGTCGAGGTTTGCGTCGCGGCGCGCGATATCGATGTGGGCGAGACCCTCGATGAGACCAATGTCATAACCCAGGAATGGCTGACGAGCCTGCTGCCGCGTGACGCAGCGACCGAGCTGCGCCAGGTGCGCGGCGACGTGACGACTTCGCGTATTCCCAAAAACGCCGTGATCTGCAATGTCTACACCAAGGCCGAGAGCCGCAAGCTCGAGGTGCCTAAGGGCAAGGTTGCCGTTTCGGTGGCGGTCGATGCCGAGCACTCGGTCGGCGGTGCCACGGGCGTGGGCAGCTACGTGGACGTGTACGTGCAAAAGGACGGCGTGACCGATCGGCTGTGCGGCGCGCACGTGATCGATACCAGTGAGGATTCCGGTGCCACGCGCGAGGGCAAGATCGAATGGGTGACGCTGGCGGCTGACCCCGAAGACGTCAAGGAACTGCTGGGAGCCTCGGGCAAGGGAACGGTCAGCTTGACGATTCCCGCCACGGCGCGCGGCAAAAAGAGCGGAGGCGACGAGTGATGAAGGCGATCTGGCTTGCGTGCTGCGCGTGCGGCGATTACGGGCTGTTGCAGCGGGAAGTCGAGGGCCGTGATGTGGGTGCACAGGTGCTTCGCGTGGGTGACCTGGACGGGCTGGTTTCCATGGCGCGGGCGTTTCCGTCGCGCCGCGGGGCTGCCATCATCGCGGCGTCTCTGTTTGATACCGAAGATGTACGCAAGACTGTTGCGCGCCTGACGGCCGAAGGCCGCGTGAGTCGCGTGGTCGTGTTGATAGAAGCGCTCGATCCGTCGGATATCGAGGGGCTGTTTCGCGCGGGGGCGACCGAGGTCATCGCTGCACACAGTATATGCGGCAACGGGCGCGCGGGCGAGGGAGCGGTTGATTCCGATCGGAGCATGACGATTGAGCCCGATGCTTTTGTTGATAGGGAACCCGGGGCGCCTCGCGCTACAAGAGGCCCGCGTGTTGATGATTATGGAAAAGCGGAAGCCGAGCATGGTCGGCGCCCCCGGAACCCCCTTGTATACGATGACGCTGGAGGGCCGGCGCAGCATGCTGGCGATTCCCCGGCTGTAGATATGGGATACGTGCACGGCGTGAATCTGGCGGATGAACTCGATGAAGTTGAGGGCTTTGCCGGGTGCGGCGAGTTGTCGCTGATGCAGCATGAGCAGATTGTACAGAACGAGCCTGCCTCGCAGACCGAACAAGCTGCCATGCCGGCTTGGATGCAGCGTGTGGTTGCGGCGGGGGGGACGGGTGCGCTGCCACCGACGCCCGCCCCGCCGCCTCCGATGCCGCCGGCAGACGCTGCCGCTCCGCCGCATCGAGCTCCGGTCATCTGCGCTATTTCGGGTTCGGGCGGTTGCGGCAAGTCGACGATCGTTGCCGCCATGGCACACACATCGTCGCTGTTGGGCTTGCGTGCCGCCGTGCTCGACCTGGACCTGATGTTTGGAAACCTTTACGACTTGTTAGGCGTCGATGCTCCGCGCGATATGGCGGCACTTATCGAGCCGTCGGCGGCGGGCACGCTCACCGAGCCGGATATCGTAGCCACATCGATGCGCGTGGCGCCGGGCGTTACGCTCTGGGGTCCCGTCGCGGCGCCCGAGCAAGCCGAGCTCATGGCGCGTCCGGTGGAGCTACTGCTTGATGTTCTGCGTCGCGAATCCGACGTGGTCTTTATCGATACCTCGGTCTTTTGGGGCGACGCCGTGGCGGCTGCGGTGGCGGCGAGCGACCGTTGCCTGGTCGTTGGCGATGCGGCGGTGTCGTCCGCGACATCGGCGTCGCGCGTCATCGAACTGGCAAGTCGAGTAGGTGTGCCGCGCACGCGCATGAGCGCCGTGTTCAACCGGTTCGGTGCGCGCGGGGCAGACGAGGACGTCGCCATGCGCTTTGAGATTGCCTGTGCGTTGAGCTCCAAGATTCGTATCGCCGATGGCGGGCAGGATCTCGCCGCGCTCATGGCGTTTGGGCGCGCTGACGAGGCGGTGGGGCAGACCAGCGCTTTTGCGACTAGCATGCGCGAGGCCACGCGCGAGATGCTCGTGGAACTGGGGTGCGCCGTCGGCCCTTGGAGCGATATGGTCGCCGACCGTGCAACGCGTACCGAACGCCCGCGTATCCGCCTTCCCTGGTCGCGCGAGGGTGATCAGCGATGAGCCTGCAAACGAGGATTAAGGCTGCCGGCGCTGCAGCGGCGGCAGCGCCTGTAGATGCGGGGCGTCGCCGCGCGGTGAAACGACGCACCAAGCGCGCCGTGATGGACCGCATGGGTTACGACGAAGTGGCGCGTATCAGCGCCTATATCGACCCGGCACTTGCCCGCTCGGAATTGCGTCCTGCGGTGGAGGCGGCGCTCAATGTTGAGGAGCCGACCGATCTCGCGACGCTCGAGCGCGAAACCATCATCGACGAGATTTTGGATGACGTGGTGGGCTTGGGGCCGTTGCAGCCGCTCATCGAGGACGACACCGTTACCGAGATCATGATCAACGGCTGCCGCTCGGCTTTCTTTGAACGCGGCGGCGTTTTGTACCCCATCGAGCATGCGTTTGAGGATGATGAACAGATCCGTGTGCTTATCGACCGCATCATCTCGCCACTTGGCCGCCGTATCGACGAGCGCAGCCCCATCGTCAACGCCCGCCTCAAAACGGGCTATCGCGTCAACGCGGTGATTCCGCCTGTGGCGATTGACGGACCGATTCTCACCATCCGAAAGTTCTCGGACCGTATCTGCTCGCTGGACGAGCTTGTGGGGCTGGGGTCGCTGCCGCTTTGGTATGCGCAGCTGCTGTCGTGCGCGGTGTCGCTGCGACAGGACCTGGCGGTTGCGGGAGGCACGGGATCTGGTAAGACCACCCTGCTCAACGCGTTGTCATGTGAGATTTCCACCGGCGAGCGCATCGTGACGATCGAGGACTCTGCCGAGCTCAAGTTTGCGCATCATCCGCACGTGGTGCGCCTAGAGGCGCGCGAGGCTTCAATTGAGGGTGAAGGCGCGGTGACGATCCGCGACCTGGTAACTAATGCCCTGCGCATGCGCCCCGACCGCATCGTGGTGGGCGAGGTGCGCGGTGCCGAGTGCTGCGACATGTTGCAGGCCATGAACACGGGCCACGACGGGTCGCTCACCACACTTCATGCGGGTTCAGAACAGGAGACCGTGGTGCGTCTGACGTTGCTTGCACGTTATGGCATCGACCTGCCGAGTGAGCTCATCGAGGAGCAGATTGCCATGGCGCTCGACGGTATCGTGATGTCCGAGCGCCACGCCGATGGCAGGCGCTTCGTCTCCTCGTATTCGGGGGTGCGACGCGCCGCATCGGGCGGCGTAGAGCTCGAGCGCTATGTGACGTTCGATGCCGCCGAGCGCACCTGGACGCTTGACCGCGAGCCGCCGTTTATCGCAGAAGGCCTGCGGTCGGGGACGCTCACACAAGAGGAGGTGGACGAATGGAGATCGCTGTGCCCCTCGTCGTAGGGGGCTTGGCAGGGCTTTCTGTCGCGACGGCGTGCGGGGCGGAACCTCGTGTGCCGCAGGTACCGCCGGCGGAGCTGGCACGTCAGGCGCTCGAGACGGTGGCAGAGAAGCTGCCGCGTGAGCTGGTGGAAAACGATCTGCTGAAAAAGATCGCCCGTTCGTGGGCATCGCTGGCTCCGGCGCATCGCCTTGGCCTCGTGATCGAGGATGCTTCGGGATGTTTGGCGTTTCTGCTGCTATCGAGCGGTGTCTGCTGCGTTTTACTAACGATGGTGTCGTTATCGCCCCTCGGATTTGCCTTGGGACTTGTTGCTCCGTTTGCCGTTGGTGCCGCTCGGGATGGCTTTGAGAGCCGGCGCGAGCAACACGATGCAGAAGAGGCAATGCCCGAGGCGTTTACCGCACTTTCCATGTCGCTTGCCTCGGGACATTCGCTGGCCCAGGGCATGCGCTTTGTGGGCGCTCATGCGCAAGAGCCAGTGCATAACGAGTTTTTGCGGGTGGCGGCGGCGATCGATTGCGGCATCTCGGCGACCGACGCGCTCGATGACTTGCTCGTGCGTATCGACGCCCCCGGTCTTTCGCTTGTGACCTTGGCGCTTAAGGTGTCTCAGCGCACCGGCGCTCCGCTTGCCGACTTACTGTCCGAGGCGTCGAGCATGGTGGGGGAGCGCATTGAGCTCAAGCGCCGCCTGGATGTTAAGACGTCGCAGGCTCGCATGTCTGCGCATATGGTCGCGGCGATGCCGGCGGGCATGTGCGCGGTGTTGGCGCTGCTTTCGGCAGATTTTCGTCGCGGTCTTGCGACGCCTGCCGGCGCGGGCGCTGTGGTGCTGGGTCTTGCCCTCAACGCCGTTGCCCTGGTGGTTATCCGGCGCATTATGCGGGTGGAGCTATGAGCGCCCCGGTTGCAGTTGCGGCTTGCCTGTGCGCCCTGAGCGTATTTGTCGCGACGGGGTTGGATCGGGCGGATGCACGCAAGGTCGCAGGGGCCTGCAAGCGCGAGGCGGTGCTGGTCGCTGCCGCGGGTCGCTCGGTGGTCGATGCTCTGACCGCGCGAGTGAAGGGCGCGGTTGGAGCGGGCGGCCCGGCGCGAGTGTCGCTCGGCGAAGTGTCCGAGATGATCGATGTTGTGCGCTTGGGTCTTTCGGCCGGTCTTTCGTTTGATGCGGCGCTTGAGATTTTCTGCGCCAACCGCCGGTCAGTGCTGGCTCTTCGCCTTGAGCGCGCCTGCATGGCGTGGCAGGTGGGCGTGGGCACGCGTGAGGACGAGTTGTTGGCCGCCGCGCGCGACCTGGACGTGCGAGCGCTCGAGACCTTTGCCATCACGGTGGGGCAGGCGCTCGCCCTGGGTGCCCCACTTGCCGAGACGCTGGCCGCTCAAAGTCGCGAGATCCGTGCGGCTCATCGCGCCGCGGTCGAGCGCGAGATCGAGCGTGCGCCCGTCAAGCTGCTGATTCCCACCGGCACGCTCATCTTGCCGGCGTTGCTTCTGTCCATATTGGGCCCGCTGCTGGGAGCAGGCGGGATGATGTAGGGAGGAATACATGAACACGATGACTGACGCTGCTGGCAAGGTCCAGGGCTGGGCGTTTTGCCGGGCGGCACATGTTCGTCAGCGCGCCAAGGAACTATTGCAGGAGGAGAGTGCACAGGGTACCACCGAGTATGCCATCTTGGTCGGCGTGCTCGTGGTGATCGCGATTATCGCCATCGTCGCATTTAAGGGCAAGGTCCAAGATCTATGGAACGCTATCAGCGAGGGCATCAACAGCCTGTAGAGGGCGAGCGTCCCATCGGGGTGCTGCTGGTGTTTGCTTGCCTGACCGTGGCGATAGCGGCGGTGCTTTGGGGGCTTAACGCCGCGCGGCAGCAGCGTCCTGGGACCGCCTCCGATTTGGGCTCAGATTCGGCGGTGGCGTCTCAAAAAGATGAGATGCGAGATGCGGACGATTCGGATGTCGCTGTCACGGCGCAAACCTTTCTGCGGACGCTCGACAAGCGGTCTGGCACTGCGACGGATTCGCCTGAGGGCAACGCGATTGCGGTCCGGCTTGCATGGTCCGAGGACCGACCGATGACCGAAGCGGCGGCGGATATGCTGCGTGCCTATCGCGAGGTACCCACGGCGCAACTTGCTCTGAGCGGCTATCTCGACATCAAGGGAAACGTGTGGGGCGCCATCGTGCGCGACGAACGCGGCTGGGTCGATATGGTGACAATTGCCGCGGATGCTGGCGATGCTTCGTGTCGTCTGCGCGCCGTGCGCCTGAGCCCGCAGGCAACGGACTCAAAGGAGGGATCGTGAAATGCATGATGTCCTGCGTGAGGAATCTGCCCAGGCGACGGTCGAATACGCCATCGTCACGGTGGCGCTGTTATCGATCGTGCTGGCGATCGCGGGACTTTGGCCTGCCGGCACCGATGGGCGCTTGGCGGCGCTGGTTGAGCGGGCGGCATCCCATGGCGTTGCCTCGACGTCGGTTATCGACGCCGCTGCGGCCGCTAAGGACATCGCGTTGTATTGATGCCGCGCGCGAGGACCGGGCGCAGTCTACGGTCGAGGCCGCTTTTTTGCTGCCGACGTTTCTGACACTCATCCTTCTCGCGCTGCAACCGGTGTGCCTGCTCTATACGCGCGCGGTCATGGAGTCTGCCGCCGCCGAGACCGCGCGGCTCATGACCACGACGACGGCGGAGGACGACGATCTTAAGGAGTTCACCCGCCGCCGACTTGCCGCAGTGCCCAACGTTTCGATCTTTCATGCCGGCGGGCCGTTGTCGTGGGATATCGAGCTTGGCCGGGCCGGTGCGGGTGGCGTCTCGTCCGTGTCCGTTTCCGGCGAGGTCAAGCCGTTGCCTGTGATCGGTGCGTTTGCGCAGGCTATGGGTGGTACCGCCGAGGGCGGCTACGTTGAGCTCAAGGTCGATGTCTCGTATCAATCGCGTCCCGAATGGCTGGAGGGAGATTATGATTCGTGGATTGCTGCATGGGATTAGGCGCTGCCTGTTGCGGGTGACGCAAGGGTTTGCGGCCCGCCGTCGACCAGGCGCTCTCCGCAAACGAGGCGGCTTTATGGGTCGAGCCGGTGTCGATCTGTTTATCGAAGACGGTGCCTACACCACGCTCTCCTCTGCGGTGGTCATCTTGGTGGTGCTCACGCTGCTGTTTTCGTCGACGGCGGCGATATGGAGCATGTCGCGTGCCGGGGATACCCAGGTGGCGGCCGATAGCGGCGCGCTGGCGGGTGCCAACGTAGTGTCGTCCTATCACACGGCTGCCACGGTGGTTGATGCGAGCATCTTGAGTCTGGGGCTGGCGGGGTTTGCCACGATCGGGACGGGCCTGGTCGCCATCCTCATCCCGGGTGCCGAACCAGTTGCCGGCAATATGGTCGACACCGGGATTGAGATCATTAAAACGCGCAACAATTTTGCCAAAAGCGCATCGGAAGGCTTACAGAAAATCGAGACGGCTCTGCCGTATCTGATCGCCGCGCGTGCCACGCAGGCGGTGTCGGCGCAGGATACCGATAGTGTGACCTATACCGGTACGGCGCTTGCCGTGCCCAGGACATCCGAGTCTGATTTTGTTGCGCTCGAGGGTTCCGAGATCTCGACCGATGCCATTAAAGATGCGTCGGAAGATCTGGAGCGCGCGGCCGAGGAGCTACAAAAAGCATCGGAGGAGACGGCGAAGGCAAAGGAGCGTGCCTGGCTAGCGGATTGCGGTGGATCGGATAAAGGTTCGGTCGGCAGCTGTTCGTGTATGTGGGAGCGCGCGAAAAGCCTAACGGATCTCTCCGGTGTTCAAAATCCGCATTACGCTTCGAGCGTTACGTGGGAGCCCCAAGTTGCCCTTGATCGCGCGAAGGACTACTACCATTGGCGTCTGACAAATGAGAAGCCCCACGGCTCGAGTGTCGAGATGAGGGCAGAGTCTGCGGCGCGTAAGGCGTTTTATACCTATGCGAGCGCGGAGGTCGATCGGGCGCATATAACCGAGAACGGAGACAGGGTTTCCTCCTATATTCCGCTGCTGCCGCGCAACTCTGATGAGGTTCGGGCGACGGAACTCTATACCGATGCGGTGTGGCCGACGAGCGTGAACGATGACAAGGCGTATCTGCATTACGGGACGACCTGCCCTAACTATAAGAAAGGGACGCCGAGCGGATTTGCTTCGGTTGCCGATTACGATGGACAGGATAAATGCAGCAAATGCCATTTTGGCGTTTTGTCGCTTGGTGCTGTTGCGGCGCCTTCAACCTCTATCGAAAACGGCTTCGAATATCACTTCGACGAGTTCAAAAAGGCCTTGGAGGAATACGTCAAATGTCGGAACAAAGAGCTTGAGCTCATGCGTCAGACCGAGGATGAGGCCGACCGTGCGAGCAATGCGTTTGACCAGGCCATTAAAGCGCTTTCGGGCGAGCGTCCGCGTATCGCTCCGCCCGGTCGCAACGGCGTGGTTGCCTTTGCGGTTTCGGGTGCCATCTCGAGCCCCGATGAGCTCAACTCTTCGTTTAACACGGCAGTCAGGCTTGGCGATCGCGGTGCCATCTCTGCCGCGGTGCTGGCGCCCGATGAGGCGACGGCGCAAAACAACGTGCTTTCGCGATTTTTCTCGACATTGAAGGAACGCTCGGGTGGCGTTGCCGGCGTACTCGATGGCGTCATGGATGTCTGGGGACGGCTGCTTGTGGGATACGGAGACATCCAAGGTTCGGCCGACGAACTTATGGACGAGATGATTAAAGGCCTAGGAGGGGGCAGCGGCGCGTTGGGCTCCATCGCATCGTGGCTCGGCGATACCGTTTCGGCGTCCGTGGCGGCGCTGGGTTTGGAACCGTGCGACTTGCGCCTGCGAAAGCCGGTGCTGACTGATTCCGCCAACGTCATTAAGAGCCCGGGGTCTGACATTGCTGGTCTCTCTCAAGCGCAAGACAAACTGCGAAGTATTCCGTTGGGCGTGACCGATCCCAAGGCGCTTTGCGAGGCGTTGGAATATCAAGTCGAACGCACCATCAGCGGTACGGTGTTCACGCTTGCGGAGATTCCTCTGCCCGGCGGCGGCTCCATCCCGCTCACCGTCGATGTCGCCACGCTGGTTGGCGCTCTGGGCGGTGGGTCGTAATGAGTATCCGCATGCGTCTGCGCGAGGAGCGCGCCCAAGCGACGGTGGAGATAGCAGTGGTTACGCCCGTTTTGCTGGTGCTGGCACTCATCGTATACAACGTCATGATCTATGCCAGCGCTGTCGCGCGCTTCGACCGCGTGGTGCCCGACATCGTGTTGGCGCACGCCGTGGCGCCGAGCGGGGAGGGCGACGAAAGCTCTGTCGATGCCTCGGCGACGGTCCGGACTCAAATTCTGAATGCCATGGAAGGCTATGACTTGCAGATCGAAGTGTCGAGCGAGCAAGGCGCGGAGGCATCGGATGGTGGCCTGCTCTCCCTATCCGGTACGTTTAGGACCTACACCTGCACCATGCACTATGAGCCGTGGCCGACTTCTCTCAGCATCGCTGGCGTTCCGCTGGGGGCGCCGACAACGTTGTCGCACGAGCGCGCGGTGACGGTCGATCCATGGCGTCCGGGGGTGGTCATGTGACCGCGGTCTCGTCCTACATCGCCTACGCGCGGGCACTCAATAGGCTGGGCTGGACGCCGGCCGAGTTTGCGGTGGCGGAGTCGTTTGCCGTGCGCCTGCGCGGCATGCTGGGACGGTGTCCGGTTGCCGCCAACGGTCTGCCGCTCGTCATGGCATTTCCACGCTGCTCTTCGGTCCATACGTGTTTTATGGCCTATCCCATCGATATCGCCTTTATCGATGCACGTGGCTATGTCCTCGTATGCTACGAAAACGTACGTCCCTGGCGTATGTGCTCCTGCCCCGGCGCCTGGGCCGTACTAGAGCGTCCTTCAATCATTGTTTCGACCCCTGCTCTCCAACGCGTGCCGGCTTAAGAATTGGCGACAGCGGACTTTCGTCATACGAAATTGGGTAAGATGGAGGAGAAGATGCATGGATGTTGAGATCCATCCCAACGCTAAAAAGCACCTGACGGAAAAGCAGGTGCTTAGCGCTTGGCTTGCGGTTACTGAGTGCATTCGTCGCGAGCCGAAGGACGAGCCGCCGAGATGGCTTGCGATTGGATGGCTCCCAGACGGACGAAGCGTGGAGCTTGTCGCGGTCGAGCTTGTCCGTGGGGGCTTATCATTCATGCCTTGTCTCCAGTCCAGAAGAAATTTTGGCAGGAGATTGAACGGGCTCGGCAAAGGGGTCGATGATGGGCAAGACGTATACGGCCGCTAATGGTCAGGTTGTAACGGATGAAACGATTGACGCGTGGTGCGAGTCGTACGAGCGCGGAGAGTTTCCGGATGGCGAACACACCGTTGGTGGGATCGTGCATGGACGGCCCCCACTCTCAGGCGAGGGGACGGCAACGCTGTCGGTCAAGATTCCTCTGGGAATGAAGGAGGCCATTCGTCGACGGGCGGCTGCCGAGGGGATGACGCCAAGTGAGTTTGCCCGTGCGGCTCTGAGCGAAAAACTTCTTGCTGCCGGCTGATGCCTCTGACGTGCCGATTTATAGAACCGAGGCTGTGCTCAAAAACTTTTTTAAAATTCTCGGTTGACCGGAACGCGTCCTTGGTTATACTAATCAAGCCTTGAAACAAGGCACACCTCAAATGGCTGGGTAGCTCAGTTGGTAGAGCAGAGGACTGAAAATCCTCGTGTCAGGGGTTCGATTCCCTTCCCCGCCACCTTGAATTGACTAGGACCTCTGCAAAGGGGTCCTTTTCTTTTATGTAGGGTTCTGCGGAAACTGCGTCCCAGAATAAGGGCTCAGAACGGGACACACTTTCCGGTGCCTGCCTCCGGCGCGCGTACACACCTCGTCGCACCATTCCGAGCCCGCCCGCCCCAGACATTCCTCCCACTTTCGCGTCACTTTACAGACCGTTCGGTCGCCTGTCCGCACACGCGGGTATACTCAAAACGATACTTATCCTATGCAATACGATGCGGGTTCGACCTGCATGATCCGAAGGGGGCAGTGATGGAGAGGATACTCGGCGTTAATCTCTCTGGCTGGTTTATTCCCGAGCCTTGGGTGACCCCGTCGCTGTACGCGGCGACCGGTGCATCCAACGCGGCCGAGCTACAGGAGGCCATGGGTACCGCCGCCTATAACGAGCGCATGCGCCGCCATTACGAGACGTTTGTGAGCGAGGACGATTTTCGCCGCATGGCGCAGATTGGCCTCAATGCCGTGCGTCTGCCGGTGCCCTGGTATGCCTTTGGCTCACAGGGGTCCGATGCGTCCTACATCTCGGTTGTCGACTACATTGACCGTGCAATTGAGTGGGCTGCCAAGTACGACATCCGCGTGCTGCTCGATCTGGCAACCGTGCCCGGTGGCCAGGGCGATTCCAACGATTCGCCCACCACGCCGGAGGCTGTCGCCGAGTGGCATTCGTCCACCAACGGCCGTCATGTCGCACTCGACGTGCTCGAGCGCTTGGCCGATCGCTATGGCGAGGCCGAGAGCCTGCTGGGCATTGAGCTGCTGGACACGCCGCAGATGAGCGTTCGCAAGAGCCTCTTCACCATGACGGATGGCATTCCGGCCCACTACCTGCGCAATTTCTATCGCGATGCCTACGAGCTCGTTCGTTCGTATATGCCCGAGGATAAGATCGTCGTCTTCTCGTCGTCGGGGCATCCCAGCGAGTGGAAGCATTTTATGCGCGGCGCCAAGTACAAGAACGTCTACATGGACCTTCACCTGTACCATTACCGCGACGAGTACGCGCTCGACATTACGAGCCCCCGCGGGCTGACGACGGCGATTTCGCGTAACAAGCGCGAGCTTAAAGAAGCGATTTCGACTGGGTTCCCCGTGCTGGTGGGCGAATGGTCGGGTGCGGCGATCTTTGCCAACTCGTCGGTTACGCCCGAGGGCCGCAATGCCTACGAGCGCGTGTTTATCGCCAACCAGCTGGCTTCGTTTGCGCCGGCTGCCGGTTGGTTCTTCCAAACGTGGAAGACCGAGAAGCGCATTGCAGCATGGGACGCCCGCGCGGCGCTTGGTACGCTCGAGCGCGGCATGATTGAATAGGTTGATATGACGCAAAACAGCGCCCATACGGGCAAACTCTATGTGGTCGGCACGCCCATCGGCAACCTAGGCGACCTGTCCCCGCGCGTTGGCGAGGCTTTTGCCGCCGCCGATGCCATTTGCTGCGAAGACACGCGTGTGACGTCAAAGCTGCTGATGCACCTGGGCATTTCCAAGCCGCTTGTCCGTTGCGACGAGAATGTGATCGCTAGCCGCGCTGCCGGCCTGGTCGACCGTCTGCTGGCGGGGGAGACCCTCGCCTTTGCCTCGGACGCCGGCATGCCGAGCGTGTCCGATCCCGGCCAGGCGCTGGTCGAGGCGGCGCGTGAGGCCGATGTGCCCGTCGAAGTTATTCCCGGGCCCTCTGCTTGCGTCACGGCGCTTGTTTCGTCCGGCATTCCCTGCGAGCATTTTTTCTTCGAGGGCTTTTTGGGCCGAAAGCACGGCGACCGTGTGCGCCGTTTGCAGCGCCTTGCCGTGGTGCCTGGCGCACTCATCTTCTACGAGTCTCCACATCGTATCGTGGCGACGCTCGAGGCCGTGGCGGAGGTCTTTCCCCAGCGTGAGGTCGCCGTCTGCCGCGAACTCACCAAGCTGCACGAGGAGGTCTTGCGCGGGCCCGCTGACCAGCTTGCCGAGGAGCTGCGTGCTCGCGGCGAGGTAAAGGGCGAGATTGCGCTGGTCATCGCGCCGCCGAGCGAGGACGAGGAGGCCGGCATCGCGCCGGTTGGCGCTGCGGTAGCGGATCCCGACGATGCCCTGCGCGAGGATATCCGCACCGCGCTCGAGGAGGGGGAGCCCGCCTCTGCGGTGGCCAAGCGCCTGTCTCAGAAGTATTCGCGCCGCAAGCGCGATGTCTATGCCATGGTGCTCGATATGCAATAGATGGAGGATATCCAGCCCTTGCGCTAGAATCATCCCCTGTATGCAACGTTTTTCTGGAGGACAAACCCCATGGATCAAAGCAAGCCTTCGTTCTTTATCACGACGCCCATCTACTACGTCAACGCCGATCCGCACCTGGGCACGGCTTATTCCACCATCATCGCCGACGTTCAGGCTCGCTATCGCCGCTCCGCCGGCTATAACGTCAAGTTCCTGACCGGCATGGACGAGCACGGCGAGAAGGTCGCCGAGGCCGCTGCCAAGCACAACATGACGCCGCAGGAGTGGACCGACAGCCAGGCTCCGCACTTCAAGGAGCTTTGGAGCAAGCTCGAGATCTCCAACGACGACTTCATTCGCACCACCGAGCCGCGCCAGCATCACGCCGTGCAGTATCTGTGGGAGCGCATGAAGGAGTCCGGCTACCTGTATAAGGGCAGCTATGACGGCTGGTACTGCGTGCCCGACGAGACCTACTTTACCGATACGCAGGTCCAGAAGGGTGACGAAGAGTACGGTAGCGTCGGCCAGCACCTGTGCCCCGATTGCCACCGTCCGCTCGAGCGCGTGCAGGAGGAGTCCTACTTCTTTAAGCTCTCCGCCTTCCAGGACAAGCTTCTCAAGCTCTATGACGAGCACCCCGACTTTGTCGAGCCTGCGTTCCGCATGAACGAGGTACGTAGCTTTGTCGAGGGCGGCCTTAACGACCTTTCCGTGAGCCGCACGAGCTTTGACTGGGGCATTCAGGTCCCGTTTGACGAGGGTCACGTGACCTACGTGTGGTTCGATGCGCTGCTCAACTATATGACTGCCGTCGGCTACGGTGTCGACACCGACGAGGCCCGTGCCGAGCTGGCCTATCGCTGGCCCGCGCAGTTCCATATTGTGGGTAAGGACATCATTCGCTTCCACTGCGTCATTTGGCCCGCCATGCTCATGGCCATCGGCGAGGCCCTGCCCGAGCACGTCTTTGCCCACGGCTTCCTGACCGTGCGCAATGCCGAGACCGGCAAGGCCGAGAAGATGTCCAAGAGCCGCGGTAACGCCATCGCTCCGCAGGATGTTATCGACATGCTGGGCGTCGAGGGCTATCGCTACTACTTTATGACCGATGTCGTTCCCGGTACCGACGGCGCCATCAGCTTCGATCGCATGGAGCAGGTCTACAACGCCGACCTGGCCAACAGCTGGGGCAACCTTATCTCGCGTTCGCTCAACATGAGCGGCAAGTACTTTGACGGTTGCGCGCCCGCCAAGCCCGCATCGTTCGATGCGTTCGACAACCCGCTGGCAAAGATCGCCGATGGCCTGGTCGACCGCTACATGGCCAAGATGGACGTGCTCGATTACGGCGGAGCCAAGGATGAGGTCATGGAGCTCATCCACGCCGCCAACCACTACATCGAGGACTCCGAGCCCTGGGCGCTTGCCAAGGACGAGGCCAAGGCTGACGAGCTGGCGTTTGTGATCTACAACCTGCTCGAGGCCATCCGCATTGCCGCTCACCTGCTGATGCCGCTCATGCCTCAGACCTCTGCCGAGGCCCTGCGCCGCCTGTCCTGCGAGAACGAGGCCGCGACCGACGACCTCAAGGGCATTTGCGCTTGGGGCCTGCTTGCTGGTGGTCAGCCCGTCGAGAAGGGCGATCCGCTGTTCCCGCGTCTGGCGTAGAGACCGCACGAGCGCCATATCGGCAATTTGCTGTTTAGATGTAAGGGCATGGCCGCAACGGTCCATGCCCTTTCGTTTCAAGACGCCGCCATCATGCTAAGGAGGCAACTATGACAACTTCGCCTTTGGCAAACCCCACGGCAACAAGGGAGCTGCTGGAGGAGTTTGGCCTTGCGACCAAGCATCGCCTGGGCCAGAACTTTCTAATCGACAATCATGTGATCGAACGTATCTGCGAGCTTGCCGAGCTTGCAGGTGACGAGCGCGTACTCGAGGTGGGTCCAGGTTGCGGTACGTTGACACTTGCGTTGCTGCAGGAAGCGGCGTGCGTTACGTCCATTGAGGCCGATCCCGAGCTTGAGCCGGTGCTCGATGCCCACGCCGCCGACTATGCCAACTTCCGCTTTATCATGGGCGACGCGGTTAAGGTGGGCCCGGAGCAGATTGAGCAGGCTGCGGGCGGTGAGCCGACGGTATTTGTCGCGAACTTGCCCTATAACGTGGCGGCGACGATCATCCTGCAGTTCTTCCAGACGATGCCCGCGCTCAAGCGTGCTGTGGTCATGGTTCAAAAGGAGGTTGCCGATCGCATTGCCGCGGTGCCGGGTAACAAGACCTATGGCGGCTACACGGCAAAGCTCGGCCTGTATGCGCAGGTTACGGGTCGCTTTGAGGTGCCGCCACGTTGCTTTATGCCGGCACCGCACGTGGACTCGGCCGTCGTGCGTATCGATCGCGTTGACGGCGTGGTACCCGAGGGGCTCGATCGCGAATTTGTGGCCCGCGTGATTGATGCTGCATTTGCCCAGCGTCGCAAGACCATCCGCAATTCCATGAGCGCCAACGGCTTTGCCAAGGACGTGCTCGATGCCGCCTTTGAGGCTTGCGGTATCGCACCCACCACGCGCGCCGAGACGCTCGGCGTCGCCGACTTTGTGTGCCTGGCTCGGGAGCTTTCCCATGACGCTTAATGCCGAACGCGTGACGTTTACCAAGAAAAAGAAGACGGTTGCTTGTCCCGTGCCCTTGGCACCGCTTGCCGACACACATGCGCATCTGCTTTCGTTCTGGGGCAAGGATGTGCCCGAGACACTCGTGCGTGCCAAGGCGGCAGGCATCGACCTGTTGGTGACGGTCTTCGACCCCATCGCCGACAAGCGCAGCGTGACGGACTATAGCGACTGGCTCGTGCGCGAAATTCTGCCGATGCAGGATATCCCGCAGATCAAGTATCTTGCCGGCGTGCATCCGTATGGCGCGCCGGACTATACCGACGACATTCACGCGCAGGTTGTTGCTGCGCTTGATGACCCTTTGTGTGCCGGTATTGGCGAAATCGGTCTGGACTACCACATGGATTACGACGACGACATCACGCCGGCGCCCCACAGCGTGCAGATTGATTGCATGGCGCGCCAGCTCGAGCTTGCCGTGTGTCGTAACGTGCCGGTGGAGCTGCATCTGCGTCACGAGGACATGGACCAGGAGCGTACCTCGCACGTGGACGCCTACAACGTGCTTCGTGAGGTGGGCGTGCCCCAGGCCGGTTGTGTGCTGCACTGTTTTGGCGAGGACCGCGCCACGATGGAGCGCTTTGTGAAGCTGGGCTGCTATATCGCCTATGGTGGTGCGGCCACCTTTAAGCGCAACGACGACGTGCGCGAGGCATTTGCGGCGACCCCGCTCGACCGCATTTTGTTCGAGACGGATTGCCCGTATATGGCTCCGGAGCCCATCCGCGGTCTTGAATGCGAGCCCGCAATGATCTCCATTACGGCAAACGCGCTGGTTAACGACCGTGTCGATCGCACTGGTGAGGACGCCGAAACAATCGCGCAAGCCGCTTGGGAAAATGCCTGCAAACTTTTTCAAAAATAGTTCTTGCGTTCGCGATGGCGCTCCGTTATTCTAATTCCTGCACGCGGGCGTGGCGGAATTGGCAGACGCGTACGGTTCAGGTCCGTATGGGGGCAACCCCATGAAGGTTCAAGTCCTTTCGCCCGCACCATTGATTGAAAAAGCTCCCAGCAATGGGAGCTTTTTTGTTACGGGCCCATCGCAGGGACTTGAACCTGTGAAGGAGCGAGCGTCAAGAAAACGCGGAGCGTTTTTAGCGAGCTGGCGAGTCCGCCGGCAGGCGGGCGAAGCCGGTGCGGATCCGCGCAGCGGATAGGCGGACGTCCTTTCGCCCGCACCATGGATTGAAAGAGCTCCCAGCAATGGGGGCTCTTTTTGTTATGCACGATCTCCTTGGACGGGTATCCTAGTACCAACGTGTGCCTATCAGAGGAGAGACCATGCTGTTTTCCGGTATCATCGCCGCCCTTACCAGCCTTTTGATTCCCATCATCATCCTGTTGCTGCTGCTCCCCAACGCCTGTTATGTCGTTGAGCAGCAGCACGCTGTGATCATCGAGCGCTTGGGTAAGTTCAATCGTATCGTCAACGCGGGCTTCCACGTGAAGGTGCCCGTGATTGACCGCAAGGCCGCCACGGTGAGTCTGCGCACCATGAAAAATGGTTTTGGCATCGACGTTAAGACTCAGGACAACGTGACCATCGGTCTTGAGGTCTCCGCTCAGTACCACGTGAGCTATGACATGGGCGCCGGCCCGGCAGATTCGGGCATCTACAAGAGCTACTATATGCTGCAGGAGCCCGTCGACCAGATGCGCGACTTCATCACCGACGCCCTGCGCTCCTCCATCCCCGTCTACACACTCGATGAGGTCTTTGCCAAGAAGGATGACATCGCCAAGGATGTCAACGCTACCGTTTCCGAGCAGATGGCCGCCTACGGCTTCACCCTCGTGTCGACGCTCATCACCAAAATCGCACTGCCGACCGAGGTTGAGAACTCCATGAACGACATCAACGCTGCCCAGCGCAAGCGCGCTGCCGCGCAGGAGCTCGCCGAGGCCGACCGCATCAAGCGCGTCACCGAGGCGACCGCCGAGGCCGAGGCTATGGAAAAGGCGGGTGAGGGCATCGCCAACCAGCGCAAGGCCATCGCGCTGGGTATCAAAGATTCGCTCGAGATCATCCAGGAGACGGGTGTCGGCAATGACGAGGCCAACCAACTGTTCATGTTTACGCAGTGGTCCGAGATGATGACGGAGTTCGCTCGCACGGGTAAAACCTCGACGGTCGTGCTGCCGAGCGACTTTTCGCAGTCGGCCTCGATGTTCGAGCAGATGCTGGCCGCCGGCAAAGTTCAAAACGATTCGAAGGAGTAGACGCGCGTGAAATACACCGTCGTTTGCGTCGGTAAGCTCAAGGAGCGCTTTTGGAAGGACGCGTGCGCTGAGTACACCAAGCGCCTAGGTGCCTATGCCAAGGTGGATATCCGCGAGGTGGCCGATATCGACCCGGCTAAGGCGGGCGGCGT
Source organism: Collinsella sp. TF07-1 (assembly GCF_003437235.1). Taxonomy (NCBI): domain Bacteria; kingdom Bacillati; phylum Actinomycetota; class Coriobacteriia; order Coriobacteriales; family Coriobacteriaceae; genus Collinsella; species Collinsella sp. TF07-1. The sequence goes on along the minus strand of NZ_QSRV01000006.1, from coordinate 28,010 downwards.
GGATGCCGCGCGCGACAAGGAGGGGGCGGCGATTCTTGCCGCCTTGCCATCTCGAGCGCATGTGATCCTGCTGGCTATCGAGGGCAAGGAGCGCTCGAGCGAGGAGTTTTCGGCGAGGCTCGACGATCTTATGCTGCGAGGCGGCAGCGACATTGCCTTTGTAATCGGCGGTTCGGACGGCGTGAGCGATGACGTGCGCGCACGAGCCGACGAGATGCTCAGCTTTGGACGCATTACCTTGCCGCATAACCTGGCGCGTGTGGTGCTGCTAGAGCAGATTTACCGTGCCTGTAAGATCAGTCGTGGCGAGCCGTATCACAAATAGGTCGGCAATACGAAACAATGGCGTGGGACAATACCTTTCGTTTTGAGGAATGTGTCTGAAAGGACTATGCGATATGAAGATTGGATTTGTCGGTTTTGGCAATATGGCGAGCGCTATGGCCGATGGCTGGATCGCTGCCGGTGTAGCTGCGAGCGACATGTGCGCCTGCGCGGGTCGCTACGACGCACTGGTTGAGCGCTGCGAGGCGCGCGGCATGGTCGCCTGCCACGATGCCGCCGAGGTTGTCGCCGCATCCGATATCGTGGTCGCTGCGGTCAAACCGTACATGATCGAGAAGGTATTCGCCCCGCTCAAGGATGCTTTTGCCAAAAAGGTCGTTCTGTCGGTTGCCTGGACCTGGGACAGTGCCAAGTGGGAGCAGGTCCTGCCGGGCGTCGCGCATATCTCGACGGTGCCCAACACGCCGGTTTCGGTGGGCGAGGGCGTCATCGCCTGCGAGAAGGCTTCGACGCTTAACGACGAGCAGCGTGCTGTGGTGCTCGACCTGCTCGGTAAGCTTGGCGCTGTCGTCGAGCTCGACACAAGCCTGCTGTTTGTGGGCGGCACGGTGGGTGGTTGCGCTCCGGCGTTTGTCGCCATGGCAATCGAGGCCCTGGGCGATGCGGCGGTCAAGCACGGTATCCCGCGTGCGGATGCTTATCGCATTGTGAGCCAGATGGTGCTGGGTACGGCAAAGCTGCAGCTTGCAACTGGCCAGCATCCTGCGGCGATGAAGGATGCCGTATGCTCGCCCGGTGGTGCCACCATCAAGGGCGTCGTTGCGCTCGAGGACGCCGGCATGCGCAGCGCCCTGGTCAAGGCAATCGACGCAACCCTCCAGTAAAACCGACCAAAAAAGGGACAGTTTATTTTGGCAGGTTTTTCCTGCGGTTTTGTCCTTTTAGCGAAAAGCGCCCCGCAACTGGCTCAATTCCAGTTGCGGGGCGCTTGCGTTCGCCCGGATAAAACCGACCAAAATAAACCTGTCCCTTTTTGGCGGGTTAGTCCCAGAAGCTGTCTTCTTCGTCCTCGGATTTGGGGCCGCGGTCGACATACATCTTATGGGTGCGCTTCTCCATTACAAAGGCAAGAATCGCAAACAGCAGGATGCCGCCGGCGAAAAGGATGGCAAAACCGGTGCGGGTGCCAAACAAAAAGGAAAAAACTGCGTCCATTGGGTGCCTTCTTGCGTAGTTGAGTTGGGTCGTAAACGTTCATAAGTATATACTTGCCCATACATGTACAAGGTTGCAACCTAAATGGAATGTATATCGCCGGAGGATCTAATGCTTGATATCAAGTTTGTTCGCGAGAACCCTGATGCCATCGATGTCGCCATGGCTAACCGCCAGACGTCTTGGGATCGCGAGAAGTTCTTTGAGCTCGACGACGAGCGTCGTGCCGTCATCACCGAGGTTGAGGAACTTCAAGCCACGCGCAATGCCGAGTCCAAGAAGATCGGCGCCCTGATGAAGGAGGGCAAGAAGGACGAGGCCGAGGCCGCCAAGGAGGCCGTGCGCGCCGTCAACGAGAAGATTGACGGTCTGGCCGAGCGCCGCACCGCCCTCGAGCAGGAGCAGTACGACTTCATGGCTCACCTGCCCAACATTCCTTGCGAGGCCACGCCGTACGGCAAGGACGAGGACGAGAACATCGAGCGCCGTCGTTGGGGCACCCCGCGCGAGTTCGACTTCGACTTTAAGCCGCACTGGGATCTGGGCACCGACCTCGACATCCTTGACTTCGAGCGCGGCAACAAGCTCTCCGGCAGCCGCTTCACCGTTCTCGGTGGCGCCGGCGCCCGTCTTGAGCGCGCCCTCATCAACTTCTTCCTCGATACGCACACCAGCCGTGGTTTTAAGGAGTGGTGGCCGCCCATCGTCGTCAAGCGTCAGACCATGTTCGGCACGGGCCAGCTGCCCAAGTTCGAGGACGACGCCTATCACGTCTCGGGCGACAACTTCCTGATCCCCACCGCCGAGGTCGTGCTCACCAACCTGCACGCCGGTGAGGTCCTCGACGCCGATACCCTGCCGCGCCGCTACACCGCCTTCACCCCCTGCTTCCGCGAGGAGGCCGGCTCCGCTGGTCGCGATACCCGCGGCATCATTCGCCAGCACGAGTTCGACAAGGTCGAGATGGTAAAGTTTGCCAAGCCGGAGGAGTCCGACGAAGAGCTCGAGAGCATGACCGCCGAGGCCGAGTTCCTGCTGCAGCAGCTGGGTCTTCCGTATCGCGTGATTAGCCTGTGCACCGGCGACCTGGGCTTCTCTGCCCGTCAGACCTACGACGTCGAGGTCTGGCTGCCGAGCTACAACGCCTACAAGGAGATCAGCTCCTGCTCCAACTGCGGTGACTTCCAGGCCCGTCGCGCCAACATCAAGTATCGCGACCCCGAGAACTTCAAGGGTTCGCGCTATCTGCACACCCTCAACGGTTCCGGTCTGCCGGCTGGCCGTACCATGGCAGCCATTCTGGAGAACTACCAGAACGCTGACGGCACCATCACGATCCCCGAGGTTCTGCGTCCCTACATGGGCGGCCTCGAGAAGATCGAGCCGGTCGCGTAGATTGGCTGCATAAGCGATTTGCTAGGGCACTCCTTTTTGGGGTGCCCTTTTTGTGTGCGGCCATACCATGCTGTGCGGACAGCTCAATAGAAAACACACGAACAACTGTTCTGTATACAGCCATCTACCTGCTATGCTTTTGCTAAATAAGAGCGAGAGAAAGGGGACGCGATGGAGCTGTTTGATGATCGGGTGGTTTTGTTTGAGAGCGACGAGGGCGGGGAGTACCTGCTTGTGACGTGTGAGCCGTCTGGCATGGGTGGCCTGGTGGTTCGACAGACGAGCGAGGGTCCGTTGACCCAATGGTGCTACGAGGAGTCGCCGCATGTGGTTGAGACGTTTGTGGCGCACGAGGGGCTTGTGGCCCTGGAGCATTTCTATGGGGTCCGGACATCTAACCAGGTTGCTCGCATGTTGAGT
>NZ_QSRV01000006.1:0-24685 GCF_003437235.1 Collinsella sp. TF07-1 | reverse complement strand
CGCATGTTGAGTATCTCGTTTGCCGATTATGATTGTGCCCAGCGGGTGAGATCGCTCCTGAGGGAACTTGATGCTAAGTTTGACGTGATCGAAAAGCCAATCGATCGTACGGGGAACGACGGTATATGCGGAGCAGCATGACAAAACTGCGTTTCACAAAAAAGTTTGAGATTGTGCTTGACTCCAATAAGCTAAAGTGGTTTTATATATCTTGCGCTGCGGCGTTACCTCAGCTGGATAGAGGGTCTGACTACGAATCAGAACGTCATAGGTTCGAATCCTATACGCCGCACCAATTGAACTTGAAGCCTCCGGCAACGGGGGCTTTTCTTTTTTGGAGACCAGACAGGGATTCGAACCTCGGTCGAGGCGCGAGCGTGAAGCGGACGCGGAGCGTCCGTAGCGAGCGGGCGAGCACGCCGGCAGGCGGGCGAAGCCGGCGCGGATCCGCGGAACGGATGCGCGGAATCCTATACGCCGCACCAATTGAAATTCAAAGCCTCCGGCAACGGGGGCTTTTCTTTTATGGCAACACCGCATGGATTCGAACCTCGGTCGAGGCGCGAGCGTCTTAATCATCACTTCGTAAAATTTTTCCAAATTGTCGCTTGACCCATCGAGGGGTCACGTGCATAATAATCCGTGCGTTGCGGCGTTACCTCAGCTGGATAGAGGGTCTGACTACGAATCAGAACGTCATAGGTTCGAATCCTATACGCCGCACCAATTGAACTTGAAGCCTCCGGCAACGGGGGCTTTTCTTTTTTGGAGACCAGACAGGGATTCGAACCTCGGTCGAGGCGCGAGCGTGAAGCGGACGCGGAGCGTCCGTAGCGAGCGGGCGAGCACGCCGGCAGGCGGGCGAAGCCGGCGCGGATCCGCGGAACGGATGCGCGGAATCCTATACGCCGCACCAATTGAAATTCAAAGCCTCCGGCAACGGGGGCTTTTCTTTTATGGCAACACCGCATGGATTCGAACCTCGGTCGAGGCGCGAGCGTCTTAATCATCACTTCGTAAAATTTTTCCAAATTGTCGCTTGACCCATCGAGGGGTCACGTGCATAATAATCCGTGCGTTGCGGCGTTACCTCAGCTGGATAGAGGGTCTGACTACGAATCAGAACGTCATAGGTTCGAATCCTATACGCCGCACCAACTGAACTTTAAAGCTCCCGGCGACGGGGGCTTTTCTTATATCGCGATGCGTCGAAGATCGCGCCAAGCCCTCCAAATGATTAAAAATCAAATTCGATAACTTTTTTTGAAAAAATGCTTGACCATTATTCAGTCCCTGTGCATAATAATCAACAAGTTGCGGCGTTACCTCAGCTGGATAGAGGGTCTGACTACGAATCAGAACGTCATAGGTTCGAATCCTATACGCCGCACCAACTGAACTTTAAAGCTCCCGGCGACGGGGGCTTTTCTTATATCGCGATGCGTCGAAGATCGCGCCAAGCCCTCCAAATGATTAAAAATCAAATTCGATAACTTTTTTTGAAAAAATGCTTGACCATTATTCAGTCCCTGTGCATAATAATCAACAAGTTGCGGCGTTACCTCAGCTGGATAGAGGGTCTGACTACGAATCAGAACGTCATAGGTTCGAATCCTATACGCCGCACCATTTGAGATTAAAGCTCCCGGCAACGGGGGCTTTTCTTTTACGCCAGCTTGAGTGCTTTCGTCCAAAGGGACGATTTCCTGTCGACTCGTGTAAGATTCCGAGTAGATGTCGCGACTTATTCGCGACCACTCCTTCTCAAGCGACCGATCAGGGTGATATTTCGTGGCAGAGCGTCCGACATACAAGCTCAGGTTTCTCGATCCCAAGAAGCGCTTTCCGGCGATGCCCGAGCAGCCAGCGGGACGCTCGTATGGCGTGGTCTGGAAACTCTTTGGCGAGGATCAGCATGAATCTTGTTATGTCGTCGAATTCGTTGGCAAAAGCCATGTGTCGCTTTTGGGCTACGTAAGCGTTTCGGGTGAGGTGTACAAGGTGGACCGCCCCGTTAGCGAGGCTCCGCTGCCCAACGATCCCGACATGGAACTGGTCCTTGACGAGTCGGACTCCGGTATTGGTGAGATTATGGTGAGGGGAGCAAACGGCACGATGCGCGCGTGCGCGCGAACCGTCGGCTCTCCCGAAGGCCCCATGCGCGAGCAGTCCGACCACGAGACATGGAATTCGACCCGCTCCCTTCCTTACGGCGAGTTCATGGCATCGATGTTCCTGCGCTACGTGATATTCGCTGACTCCGAAAATGCCATTGCGAGCACGGCGGACGCCGGCGGACTCGACGAGGGTATGCAAAATGTTATCGACAAGATCAAGCTCGTAAAGTTGCCCGAGCCGGTCGAGGTGTTTTTGGGCTTTAACACGGCACCGCTCCCTGATGCTATCGAGACGCTGCTTTACCGCGTTGACCATGCCGAGAATCCGAGCGGTATCGAGCGCTATGCCGCCGCCCTTATGAGTGAAATTGACTTGCCCCGCTTGCGCACCATCGCCGCTAAGTCCGAGATGAGCCTGGCTCGCATCGATCGCTCAAAGCTTTTCTATCTCAATTTTGATCGTAGTCTGCTGGAGCAGGACGAAATTGACACGCTGCTCGCCATCGAGTGCCGTCTCAACCGCCTCTCCGGCATCCTTGAGCGCATCGGGGCTGGATTGGTCCCCGCGGCCTCGTCGCCGAGCCTTGAGGGCTGCGCGCTCTTCGATGCGTGGCATATCGCTAAGACGACCAACGATGTTCCCCGACTGCTCGATACGGCCTCGAGCGATAACCCGTGGGGCGAACCGGGTACGGTGGCTTGCCAACCGGGCGGTGAGTGGGATGTGCGTACCCGCTTCGCGCGTATTGTCGAGGCGCTTAACGTGGTCACGCGGCTCGACTATACCTATCGGGCAAACGTTGCCGAGGGGATTATGCTCGTTCGGTTTGGGCAGTCTGTCGTTGATGCCATGCCGCAACGTGAATACGACGCTCAAGATGACGCCTGGCACGAGCTGGACGAGGACACGCGCACGATCTGGGCCGCGGAGCACGATGCGCGCGTGGCGCTCACGCTTGCGGCAGCGTGTTTTGCCGCGGGCACCTGCATCACGCGCTGCTATGTGCAGATTGCTGCTCCCGACAGTGAGCAGGGCGAGCGCGTTGTTGCAACGTATTTCTTTGGGCGCGCGGCCTATCTGGCCGATTGCGTGCCTGTCGCCAAGGATCTTGAGAGTATAGACATGGACGATATGCCGTGCAAGCGTGTGCTTGAGGCATATGAGTCAACCGCTCCGGAGACGATTGAACCTGCGGAGGTTCATGCTCGTCCGCGTGATGACCATCGCATGCTGCCGCCGGCGCTGCGCGATCTGCTGCTTGCCGATACGGCTGACGAGCTGGAGGTCATGGAAGAGGACGACGACCCATACGTGGCCCGTGTTGTTGAATTGCGCGAGCAGGCAAAAGTCGACCGTACAGGTGCTTTTGAAGGCTTTTCCCGTCTTGTTGAGGAGTTGGAGGCTAAGTGCGCCGTCGCCGAGCTTTTGGCGACAGGTCCGGTTCAAACGCAGTTTTGCGATAACCAGCTGGTGCGCATGGTGCTACCGGTGTTGGAAGAAGACCGCTCTGTGCGAATCCTTCGTGCGCCCGATGCGCTGTACTTTGCCCAGCACGAGATCTGCAGCTTTTACGCCGAGCAAGAGGACTTTGAACGAGCACTGCCCGAGGTGCGCCATCTTTACGATCTGGCGCGCTCGTCCATGCAGTCGCACTTTGCGCTCATCAACGTGCTTGCGCGTCTGGAGCGCTTTGACGAGATTATCGAGGTGGCGCGCCACGGCCTACGTATTGCCAGCGATCGTTCTGCAATCGGCTACCTGTTCTATCGCTTGGCGTTTGCCTATTGGAATTGCGATCAGCTCGACCTGGCGCTGGCTTGTTACCGTCTGGTGCCGCGCGGCGAGGAGTCGGGCAGCAGCGCGCTGGAAGAAATGCAGGGCCTTATGAACGAGATGGGCGTCAGCGAGCCTCCGACGTTCGAGGAAGCGGTCGAGACCATCCATAAGGCTGGACTAGAGCTGCCGCCAGTGTCCGCCGTGACGAATCAGCTGGCAGATGCCGCTGTGCAACTGGTCGACAACGGTTTCTTTTTCCTGGCGCGCGGTTGTATCTTCCAAATGTGGCGCACCATGGGCAACGACGAGCTCGGCTCCCTCAACCGCTCGCTGGGGTAGGCGAAGCTTTCAAGAAGGAAAGGCTGCTAGGCAATTAGAAAATTTCCTCTTGCTCATCCTTGGCTGTTTGGTTACTATAGAACGGCTGTTACGGAGAGCTGACCGAGAGGCCGAAGGTGCTCGCCTGCTAAGCGAGTATGCCCCAAAAGGGCATCTGGGGTTCGAATCCCCAGCTCTCCGCCAGTACGAATTTGAAGAAGGGTCCCATTTGGGGCCCTTTTTATTATCAAGAATGGCGGCTGGGGATTCGAACCCTCAAAAAAAGGAGGCATCCTTTCGGACGCCTCCTTTCAGTGGACTTATTATTCTTGCGCCCTACACCTCGGGCGCCTTGGCGACGGTCTCGCTTTCTGCCGTGAGTGGGCGGTTGTCGATGCGACGGCCCAAGCGATCGAGCTTCACGAGCAGCCATTCAATGGGATTCGGCCCTGCGCCTTCCTCGTCGGCAACCAGGTCCATGACGGCGATCTTGGTGCCGTCCTGCTTGAGCGTGACGCTGCCCACCTTGTCGCCCACATGCACCGTGCCCGAAAGATCGTCGTAGCTAACCTTTTCGGTCACCTCGCCGGCAAGGGAAAACACGGTCGCTTGCGCCGTGGGATCGGCGAGTGTGGCGTCGATCGTCTTATCCGTCCAGTCGGTTTGACCAATGCGCGCCATAAGCGGGTTGCCGTTGGCGGTCTTTTCCTGTGTGTTGGCGATTGCGACCGTCACCTTGTGACCGTAGTACCAATTGGCAAGGGTTGCGGTATCGGTAAAGCGCTGGTCGGTGGTGGTGGAGTTCAAAACGACGGTGTAGATCTCGTCGCCGTCTCGGTTGTAGGCGCTCGTAAAGCAATACCCCGCGTCGTCGGTGGTGCCGGTCTTGCCACCGATGTTGCCATCTTGGCCCAGCAAATAGTTATGCGTGTCCATGGAATGCGAATGGTCGGTGCCGTCGGCGCCCGTGACCTCGATCCAGGAATCCTCGCTCGCTACGACCTCGCGGATCGTGTCGTTTTTCATGGCCTCCTGCATCATCAGCGCTACGTCGTGTGCGGTTGAGTGCATATCGCCAGCCCACTCATCAAAGTCCAGACCATGCGGGTTTTCAAAAAGCGTACCGGTGCAGCCGAGCTTCTTAGCGCGCTCGTTCATGGCCTTCACAAAGGTTGCCTCGGCGTCTTTGGTCTTAGGGTCGATCTTCTTGCCCACATATTCGGCGAGCACGATGGCGGCGTCGTTGCCCGAGGGAATCATCAGGCCGCGCAGTGCCTGCTTCACGGTGAGCTCGTCGCCTTCGAGTAGGCCGGCTGTTGAATTGCCCACGGTGGCTGCGGCGTTGCTCACCGTGGCCTTCTCGTCCATCTTGCAATTCTCGACGGTTAGGATTGCGGTCATGACCTTGGTGATCGAGGCAATCTTGACCTGCTCATCGGCGCCGCGGGCATAGTAGACGGTGCCGTCTTTGCCCATGACGAGGGCATTGGTCGCATCGATATCGGGCAGGTTTTCGGCCGTGATGCCGCGCGCATCGGCGGTTTTGCCGCAAACATTGTCGGTCGTGAGTACTTGGGCGCCGGCGACGGTGGGCACGCCAGCGGCAAGGGCGATAGCGCAGACAAAGCCGGCGGCAAGCTGGGCTGAGCGCTTTGCAAAAGAGGTGAGGGACTTCACGGATTTCGCTTTCGACGGGATGGTCTCTTCTGGAACTAGAGTATATCGTTTGCCGGCGTCGGCGATCATCGCGTGCGTGCGTGGCCCACATCCGCGCCCGAACGGGCACAAGGGTGCTTAAGGCCGACTTAATCACCCACGCTTGTTGTGTGTGGCATGCGCCCCCTCGGGCATAATGGAGCGCGAGAGGAGCACGCATGAACGAGCGCATTTTGGTAGTTGATGACGAAAAGGCCATCGCCGACTTGGTTGGTATCTACCTTACAAAAGAAGGCTTTGACGTACAGGTCGCCTATAGCGGGGCCGATGCTGCCAAGGCAATCTTGGAGCAGGAGTTCGATCTGGCGCTGCTGGATGTCATGCTGCCCGATATCGATGGGCTTGAGTTGCTGCGTACGATCCGTTCCAGCCATACCTATCCCGTGATCATGCTGACGGCGCGCGATGCCCAGCAAGACAAGATCGAGGGCCTTTCGCTTGGCGCGGACGATTACGTGGTTAAGCCGTTCCGTCCGCTTGAGCTCATCGCGCGCGTGCATGCTCAGCTTCGCCGCTACACCAGCTACGGTAGCCGCGCGCAGGTGGCCGAGTCGCCGATCATCCAGCTCGACGGCCTGGAGATCAACCGCGATGCTCGTTCCGTAATGGTGGACGGTGCGCCGGTGCGCCTCACGCCCATCGAGTATTCCATCTTGCTGTATCTGGTCGAGCATCGCGGCAGTGTGGTGGCCGTGGAGGATCTGTTCCGCGCGGTGTGGAACGAGGATTTTATGCCCGGCTCCAACAATACGGTGATGGTGCACATTCGCCACCTGCGCGAAAAGATCGGTGACGACGCTCAAAAGCCGCGCTTTATCAAAAACGTCTGGGGCGTCGGCTACATAATCGAATAACGCCTTTGATGGTGGGGAAGTGGATATGACAAAAGACGATAGGCAGGCATTCGAGGTGCCCGATCGACTCTTTGAATACGTGAGGTCGGTCGTCGACAACCGCGCGCTTGCAACGGTGCTGCTCTTTTTGCTGAGCCTGCTGCTGATTGGCATCGATAACATCGCTGGAATCTTGGCGGTGCTGCTTGTCGGCTTTTTGCTGATCGATCGATTTGAAATCGTACGCCGTTGCGTGGTGATTGGCGGTGCCGCGTGGGCCATGACGTTGGCGATTGGCGCCATGGCACTCGGCGGCATCGAAGGGCCGGTGCTGTTCGATGCCGGCTTTGTATTCAACATGCTTGGCTTTGTGCTGGCGCTTGCCGTGTGCGTGCTGTTCTTTTGCGGCCGCGCCCTGTACTACCAGGGCTATGAGCAGGGCGAGCAGCATGCCGATTGTGTGCTGGCCGCTCGTATTCAAGATCGCCTGATCGATCACCCCGACACCTGGGACAACATCGACGGCGACTTCCTGGAGGTCGAGGGCGCACTCAACCGTGTGCGCGATCGCGAGCGCAAGGTGCAACAGGCCTTGCGTGACGAGTCTCATCGCAAGGACGATCTGGTCACGTACTTGGCACATGACCTACGCACCCCGCTTGCCAGTGTGGTGGGCTATCTTTCGCTGCTGCAAGAGGCTCCTGAGCTGCCGGTTGAGCAACGTGCGCACTTTACGGGCGTGGCGCTCGACAAGGCGCACCGGCTCGATGCACTCATCGAAGAGTTCTTCGATATCACGCGCTTTGACTTCCACGATATCGTGCTCACGCGCGGCTATGTTGATCTGGGGTTGCTGCTGGCTCAGGTGGCTGACGAGTTCTATCCCATCCTCAACGAGCAACATAAGGAAGCCCAGGTTGATATTCGCGAGGACCTGACGGTGCTCGTGGATGGCGATAAGATGGCCCGCGTGTTTAACAACATCATGAAAAACGCCGTCGCCTATAGCTATGAGGGCTCGACTATCACGATTGAGGCCAGGCGCCAAGACGATGGCGGCGTGCGCGTGCGCGTTATCAATCAGGGCGATCCTATCCCTGCGGCTAAGCTCAAGGTGATCTTTGAGAAGTTCTATCGCCTGGATGCGGCGCGTGCGACCAATCGCGGTGGTGCCGGCCTGGGCCTTGCTATTGCCAAGGAGATCATCGCGGCACACGGCGGTACCGTTGCATGTGAATCGACGCCCGAACACACGATATTCACCATCGAGCTGCCCGCCGCATAGCTAGCGTGCCCTTACAAACACTTGACAATGTGCTCACGTGCGTATGAGCCGCGATTCCTACTATCGATACTGCTGAATTGATATCGATATGGAGGTGTGCGGTATGACGGCTGCTGCGGCTGTGGAGCCCACGGAGCTTGAAGAACTCATGGAAGCGCAGGCCGAGGCCGCGCATGAGCGCGAGGTTGGGGATGCGACTCGCCCCACGGCAGAGGATCTTGCCGCCTCGCCGACGCGCATCGACGTCGAGGGCCTCGACCTGTTCTATGGCGACCACCATGCGCTCAAGGACGTGAATATCAAGATCCGCGACAAGCAGATCACCTCGTTCATCGGGCCTTCGGGCTGCGGAAAGTCCACGTTGCTGCGCTGCTTTAACCGCATGAACGACGGCATCAAGGATTGCCGCATCGAGGGCAAGATTGCGCTCGATGGTCAAGATATCCTGGGCGATTGCGACATCTGCCGTTTGCGCCAGCGCGTGGGCATGGTGTTCCAACGCCCCAACCCATTTCCCATGAGCATCTACGACAACGTCGCCTACGGTCCTCGCGGTATGGGTGCGCGCGACCGCGCCGTGCTCGATGAGCTGGTCGAGGACTCCCTGCGTCGCGCTGCCCTGTGGGACGAGGTCAAGGACAAGCTCAAAGAGTCGGGCCTGGGTCTTTCGGGTGGACAGCAGCAGCGCCTGTGCATCGCCCGCGCACTTGCCGTGCAGCCCGACATTCTGCTGATGGACGAGCCGACTTCGGCACTCGACCCTGTGTCGACGTTGGTGGTGGAGCAGCTGGCCTGCGAGCTCAAGGAGACCTGCACGCTGGTGGTCGTGACGCACAACATGCAGCAGGCCGCGCGTATTTCCGATTCGGTTGCGTTCTTTTTGCTGGGTGAGCTGGTGGAGCACGCGCCCACCGCGCAACTCTTTAAGAATCCGTCCGATCCGCGCACCGCGGATTATTTGACGGGGCGTTTTGGCTGACGCTGTCTTTTACAGGTGCCTTTAGGGTTAAGATGCGGTCATATCGGCCGCAAAGGGGTTCAACATGATCTATTACGTCGAGGACGATGACAACATCAGGGATTTGACAGTCTACGCGCTGCGCAAGCAGGGAATCGAGGCCGAGGGCTTTTCGTGTGATGGCGAGTTTAAAGCTGCCGTGGCGCGACGGGTGCCCGATGCTGTGCTGCTCGATATCATGCTGCCCGACACCGATGGCTTGGCGATTATGCGTCGCCTGCGTGCCGATCGCCTGACGGCGACGGTGCCCATCATGATGCTTACCGCCAAGGACACCGAACTCGACAAGGTGATGGCGCTCGATGGCGGTGCCGACGATTACCTGACTAAGCCGTTTTCGCTCATGGAGCTTGCGAGCCGCTGCCGCGCACTGCTGCGTCGCGGCGGCATGGTCAAGCAGGCGAGCGATGTGCTCAGCGTGGGCGACATCGTGCTTTCGCCTAGCCATCGCGAGGTGACCGTTGCCGGCGAGCCGCTTAAGCTCACCCTGCGCGAGTTCGACCTGCTCGAGTACCTCATGCGCAAGCCCGGCGTGGTCTTTACCCGCGAGTCGTTGCTGCAGAGCGTGTGGGGCTGGGACTTCGACGGCGGTTCGCGCACCGTTGACGTGCACGTGCAGACGCTTCGCCAAAAACTGGGCGAGCATGCCAGCGCCATCGAGACCGTGCGCGGCGTGGGTTATCGCCTGGCCGAGCCTTCTGCCGGTGATGGTGCCGAAGGCGACGACACCGCGGCCACCGCATCGGAGGAGTAACCCGTGGTCTTCGCCCCCCAGGGAAAACATACGCTGTCGCACCGCGTTTTTGTGACGATCTTTGTCTGCGCCATGGCGGTTATCGTGGCGTTTACGGTGCTGGGTGCGTTCTTTGTGCAAAACACTTTGGCGGATGCCACGAGTGCCAATCTGGCGCAGGAAACCGAGCTCATTGCTGCCGCCCTCGACGAGCAGCAGGAGCCCATTCCGTTCTTGCGAAGCCTCGATCGCGAGGATCTTCGTATCACGCTGATCAATAAGGACGGATCTGTTGCCTACGACAACGAGGCGTCGCCTTCCACACTGCCCAACCATGGCGATCGCCCCGAGGTCATCGAGGCCTTTGAGAGTGGTTCGGGTTCCGCGGAGCGCGCAAGCTCTACACTCGACGAGATTATGCTGTATCGCGCCGTCACCCTTGATAACGGCCAGGTCGTTCGCTTGGCGCAGGCCCAGCCTGGCGTTGCGGCGATTTTGCTGTCGATGCTGGCGCCGATGCTGCTTATCGCAGCAGCGGGTGCAGTACTCTCGTTTTTTATGGCGCGCCGTGAGTCCCGTGCCATCATCGCGCCGTTGCAAGAGGTGGATTTGGATCACCCACGCCGTAGCTATGAGCACGCCTATGCCGAGATGGTCCCCATGCTTGAGCGCATCGAGTCGCAGCGCCAGGAACTCAAGCGCCAAATGGCGGTGCTAGCGGACAACGACCGTATGCGCCGCGAGTTCACGGCGAATATCACCCATGAGCTCAAGACGCCGCTTACGGCGATTTCGGGCTATGCCGAGCTCATCGCAAATGGCATGGTCGAGGGCGAGGACGACCTGCGCAACTTTGGCGGTCGCATCTATCGTGAGGCGGGCCGCTTGGCAGCGCTTGTCAACGACATCCTTACGCTGTCTAACTTGGACGAGGCCGAACGTGCAACTGAAGGCGAGGCAGTGCCCATTGGGTCCACGGAGCCTATTGAGCTCTCGCGTGCGATCTACGCGGTTGAGCAGCGTCTTGAACAGGTCGCCCGTCAGGCGAATGTGACGATAAGTCATGAGACCAAGCCTGTGGTCATCGAAGGCGTGTCGCGCTTGGTCGACGAGCTCATCTATAATCTGGCAAGCAACGCCATCCGCTACAATCGGCCCGGCGGTACGGTTACGCTGCAGTGCGGCACCAACGACGAAGGCCATCCGTTCCTCGCTGTCGCCGACACGGGAATCGGTATCGCGCCTGAAGAACAGGGCAAGGTATTTGAGCGGTTCTATCGCGTGGACAAGAGTAGGTCCAAGGCACGCGGCGGAACCGGCCTGGGGCTTGCCATTGTCAAGCATGCGGCCCTGTATCATCACGCCACGCTCGATCTGTCGAGCGAGTTGGGCGTGGGAACCACCATTACGGTGACGTTTCCCATACAGCAGGACGAGCCATTCGCATAGCGATACAACACAGATATTGATGTAGACGCCGCATTTGACTTTCGGGTGCGGCGTTGTTGTGCAATTTTACGATTGCTTCCGACATTTTTACAGGAGAGCCTGTTTCTTATGTATAGAGTTTGGTCTCGGTAAAAAGATGCGATAACATACGGACAGTTTGTCAATCCGAACTGGGGAAATGAAAGGCAAGCTGCATGACCCTTCTCGAACTGTTCCAGCTGCTGAAGAAGCACCTCAAGCTGGTCATCACCCTTCCGGTGGTCTGCGCGATCGCCATGGGCATCGTGTCCTTCGTTGCGATGGACAACACCTATACCGCGACGACGAGCATGTACATTCTCGCCAAGACCGACGATAGCGGTCAGATGAGCTACAACGATCTCTCGGCGAGCCAGATGCTTTCCAACGATATCGCCACGCTGCTGGATAGCGATAGCGTTAAGAGCGGCGCCGCCAAAGAACTGGGCCTCACCGATTTGGATGACTACAAGGTGTCTGTTTCCTCCGAGACCACCACGCGTGTCATTACGCTTTCGGTTACCGGCACCGATGCCAAGGAGACGGCTGAGGTCGCAAAGGCCATTGCCAGCTCGGTGAGTACGGTCGCTCAGAACGTCGGCGCTGCCCAGAGCATCAACGTTATCGACGAGGCTAAGACCCCCGAAGCCCCCAGCGGCCCCAAGCGCACGCTGTATATTGCCGTCGCGTTCCTCGCCGGTATCTTTATCGCAGTTGCCTATGTCGTTTTGGCAGACATGCTCAATACCCGCATCCGCGGTGCCGAAGAGGCAGAAGAGCTCCTGGGTATTCCCGTTGTTGGCCGAATTCCGGCTATGAAAGGTGGTAAATAGGCATGGCTAAGGCAAAGAACACCGATAAGCTCGTTGTACAGAATGCCGCCAAGACCCTTCTGGCCAATATCCGCTTTGCGAGCGTGGACGACCCCATTCGCACCATCACCGTTACCTCCTCGATTCCCAACGAGGGCAAGTCTACGGTTTCCATTAACCTTGCTCAGGCAATCGCCACGAGCGGCAAGAGTGTCCTGCTGGTCGAGGCTGATATGCGTCGCAGGTCCCTTGCCGATATGCTCGGCGTCCGCTCCCGCGGCGGACTCTATGCAGTCCTGTCCGAGCAGGTTTCTATCGACCAGGCGATTGTCGAGACGGGTCAGAAGAACTTCTACTTCCTCGATGCCGAGCCGCACATTCCCAATCCTGCCGACATCATCGTCTCCCATCGCTTTGCCAAGCTGGTAAAGGCACTGTCCGCCAAGTTCCAGTACGTCATCTTCGATGCTCCCCCGGTCGGCACCTTCATCGATGCTGCCGAGATCGCAAGTCTGACCGACGGTGCGCTTTTTGTCGTGCGTGAGGATTTCACCAAGCGCGAGGAGGCGCTCAACGCCATCGGTCAGCTTAAGAAGTCCGAGAAGGTCAAGCTCATCGGTACCGTCATGAATTACTGTGAGACCGAGACCAGCGAGTACTACTATTCTTACTACACCAAGGACGGTAAGAAGGTTAAGAAGGGCTCCGACGATCAGGGCACTTCCAAAAAGGGCATCTTCACCAACCGAGCAAACGTTTAGTTGATTAAGGCTGACCTATGCGTGACATTCATTGCCATATCTTGCCGGGTGTAGACGACGGCGCCGCCGATCTCGAAGAGAGCTTGGCGATGCTCGAGGCTGCCAAGCGGGCCGGTGTAACCAGAATCGTTTGCACTCCTCACTGCCGTGATCCCTATTTTGATTACGACAAGATGTGGGATGCCTTTGAGCTGCTGCGCGATAACGCTGACGGTTTTCCGCTCCAGATGGGCTTCGAGGTCAACCATCGAAAGCTCGTTGAGCTTGGTATCGATGCCGCGGATCACTTGCATTTCGATGGGACCAACGAGTTTCTGCTCGAGCTTTCGACGCATGCCGATGCGTATGCGTTTAGAGAGTACGAGAACACGATTTACGATTTGCAGTGCCGTGGCTACCAGGTGATCATCGCTCATCCTGAGCGCTATCGTGCGGTTCAAAAGGATGTAAGCGTGGCGGAGCGCCTGGTCGATATGGGCTGCAAGCTGCAGGCTTCGGCGGACTTTATTGCCGGCGGTCGCTTTGGTCGCGAGAAAAAGCCGGCACAGCGCCTGTTCGATCAGAACCTGTACAGCTTCATCGCGAGCGATGCCCATAACGTGGGTCATTACGATTGCCTGGCGAAGGCTCGCGCGAAGTTTAGCGTGCGCGGAGCTCATTTTCGCTAAAATCTGTCCCTAACGTTCGCATTGAATGAAAGGGCAGCCATGGATATCCAACTTAAGACAGGATGCTTTGATGACGCGGCGTTGGTGCGCCGCGTCGTTTTTATGGACGAGCAGGGCTACGAGAATGAGTTTGACGCTATCGACGAGGATCCGAACTGCATTCATGTGACGCTCTATGTAGACGGTGAGCTTGCCGGTTGCTCGCGCGTGTTTCCCGAAGAACTCGAGCGCGCAGCTGACGCAGAGGCTCCGGTGTCGCCGGCGTGCGACTTGGACGAAGGCGTCGCGGCGGGGGAGACCTACATTATGGGGCGCGTGGCCGTGCTGCCGAGCATGCGCCGTCGCGGTTTGGCGAGCAAGATTGTCGAGGCCAGTGATACGTGCGCGCGTGATGCCGGCGCCAAGCTCATTAAGCTGCATGCGCAGGAATACGTGCTGCCGCTCTATGCCAAGGCGGGTTACACGCAGATTGCCCCGGTGGACTACGAAGACGAGGGCCAGCCCCATGCTTGGATGGCCAAGCGCGTAGATGGCAGATAGGGACGTTCCTTTCCTGCCGGCAGTCGGGGACACTCCTTGGCAATTGGCGCATCAGAGCGTTTGGACATACAGTTTTTCGATTCCGTATGTATATATGCGCGCTAATGGGTTATAAAATCTAAGTCTGAACATAGCAGGTCTGCGATGCGGCTCGGGCAACCGGGCCGTTTTTGCGGACGGGGGTAGCGCGAAAGGACTGCACATGCGTCAATTTAAGACCGAGAGCAAAAAACTGCTCGACCTCATGATCAACTCCATCTACACCAATAAGGAAATCTTCCTGCGCGAGCTTATCTCCAACGCGAGCGACGCCGTCGACAAGCTCAACTTTAAGAGCCTGCAGGACCCGAGCGTCAAGCTCGACCAGGGCGACCTGGCTATTCGTGTTTCCTTTGATAAAGATGCCCGTACCATCACCATTTCGGATAACGGTATCGGCATGACCGCCGAGGAGCTTGAGCGCAATCTGGGCACCATCGCCCATTCCGGCTCCGAGGAGTTTAAGACTGAGAACGCCGAGCAGCAGGGTTCCGATGTCGACATCATCGGTCAGTTTGGCGTGGGTTTCTACTCCGCCTTTATGGTCGCCAGCCACGTGAAGGTCGTCAGCCGCGCTTATGGCGAGGATATCGCCCACGTTTGGGAGTCCGACGGTCTTGAGGGCTACACCATCGAGGATGGCGAGCGTGCTGAGCACGGTACCGATGTCATCCTGACGCTGCGCGAGAACGAGAAGCTCGACGCCGACGGCGAGGCCGAGACCTACGATCGCTTCCTGACCGAGTGGGGCCTCAAGAGCCTGATTCAGCAGTACAGCAACTATGTGCGCTACCCGATTCAGATGATGGTGTCCAAGAGCCGCCAGAAGCCCAAGCCCGAGGATGCTGGCGATGACTACACGCCCGAGTACGAGGACTACCAGGAGCTCGAGACCGTCAACTCAATGACGCCGATCTGGAAAAAGCGCAGCTCCGATGTCGAGCAGAAGGACTACGACGAGTTCTACAAGTCAACGTTCCACGACTTTGACGATCCTGCACGCACCATCAGCTTCCATGCTGAGGGCACGCTCGAGTACGACGCCCTGCTGTTTGTGCCGGGCCGCGCCCCGTTCGATCTGTACAGCAAGGACTACGAGAAGGGCCTGGCGCTCTACAGCTCCAACGTGCTGATTATGGAGAAGTGCGACGACCTGCTGCCCGACTACTACAACTTTGTCCGTGGCGTCGTGGATTCCGCCGACGTGTCGCTCAACATCTCGCGCGAGACGCTGCAGCAGAACCGTCAGCTCAAGGCTATCGCCAAGCGTGTGGAAAAGAAGATTACCGCCGACCTTGAGGACATGCGCGACAACGACCGTGAGGCATACGAGAAGTTCTTTGAGAACTTTGGTCGCGGTCTGAAGTACGGCATCTACTCGAGCTACGGCATGAAGGCCGACGAGCTCGCCGACCTGTTGCTGTTCTGGTCTGCCAAGGAGCAGAAGATGATCACCCTTGCCGAGTATGCCAAGGGCATGCCCGAGGGCCAGAAGGCAATCTACTATGCCGCCGGCGATTCGCGCGAGCGTCTGGCCAAGATGCCCGTCGTGAAGGGCGTGCTCGACCGCGGCTACGATGTATTGCTGCTGACGCAGGACGTGGATGAGTTCACCTTCCAGGCCATGCGTGAGTACGTGGCTGCCGATATGCCCAAGGTCTACGAGGATGACGCTGCTCGCGAGGCTGCCGAGAAGGCAGTTGCCGATGGTGCCGAGCCCGAGGTCGAGGATCGTCACCTGGAGCTTAAGAACGTCGCGACCGGCGATCTTGACATGGCGACCGATGACGAGAAGAAGGAGGCCGAGGACGCCACCAAGGAGAACGAGGATCTCTTTAACGCCATGAAGGAGGCGCTCGGTGACAAGGTCGAGAAGGTCGCCGTCTCTGCGCGTCTGACTGACGCTCCCGCCTGCATCACCACCGAGGGTCCGCTTTCGCTCGAGATGGAGAAGGTGCTCCAGAAGGGGCCCGAGGGCGCGCCCGACGGCATGCCCAAGAGCCAGCGCGTGCTCGAGCTCAACGCCAAGCACCCGGTCTTTGACAAGCTTGTCGCTGCCCAGAAGGCAGGCGACGCCGATAAGATCAAGCAGTACTCCGGCTTGCTCTACGATCAGGCCCTGCTGGTCGAGGGCATCCTCCCCGAGGACCCCGTTGCCTTCGCGGCGGCTGTTTGCGAGCTTATGTAACTAGGGGGTTACGCGGTTCTACGAACCGCGTAACCACTCGACGCTGCAAACGCCCCTAAGCGGCAATCTGACGTTCAATCGTCGGTCGCGTACCGAAGTACGCTTCCCTCCTCTTTCACGTCACCTTGCTCGCTTAGGGGCGTTTTCGCTGACTTATGCTCAACCTGCGACGCTTTCGTGGCCCAATGACTACCCGATGACTATTCGGATTGCTAATTTGTGCGGGTTGTGGTTTTGTGACCTGCTGAAATTTAAGATACTGTACAACTGTACGTTAACTCATCTTCGTAGTATATTGCTACCCGCAAAACTCAGCACCATTGTGCCGTGAGGCACTAAAGCGCCTACGTACAATGGTTATCGATAGTACGATTCGATTCAACGACAGGATGGATGGTCCAAGCGTGAGTCTCGGCAGCAAACTATCCAACGCAAAGGTCTCCTTTGCGATATTTAAGCGCGACATTAAGCGACTGCTTATGAACCCCGTCGCCCTGGTGGTTACCTTGGGCGTGTGCGTCATTCCCTCGCTGTATGCCTGGTACAACATCGTTGCCAACTGGGATCCGTACGGAAATACCCAGGGCATTAAAATCGCCATCGCCAACAACGATCAGGGCACCCAGAATGACTTGGTGGGCGAGCTCAATGCAGGCGATAAGGTGGTCGACCAGCTCAAGGAAAACGATCAGCTGGGCTGGACCTTCGTCGACTCGGCTGCCGATGCCAAAGAGGGCGTCGAGAGCGGGGAATACTACGCGGCGATCGTAATCCCCAAGAACTTCTCCGACAATCTTGTCTCGATGCTCGATGGCAATTACCATCAGCCGAAGCTCACCTATTACGTCAATGAGAAGAAGAGCGCCATTGCGCCCAAGGTCACCGATACCGGTGCCAACACCATCGAGGAGCAGATCAACTCGGAGTTTGTCTCCACGGTGGGCGAGACTGTTGCCAGTATCGCCAAGGATGCCGGTGTCGATTTAAAGGACAAGGCAACCCAGACTCAGGACTCGCTGACAAGTTCGGTGTCCGAGGCATCCGACACCTTGGGTGAGGTGCGCGATTCGATTGGCGATATGAATGCCGCCATCGATAAGACGAGCGGCGCTATCGCCTCGGCTGATGCCGCGTTGGCGGGCCTGCAGGGTCAGACGCCCTCTCTAACGCAGGCAATCGCTCAGGGCAATGACCTGCTGGGCGAGGCTCGCGCTACGGCGGGCAACTCTGTCGCCTCGCTCTCCAAGGCGCTCTCGGAAGGCAGCCTTGCGCTCACCAAGACGTCAGCCTCTGCGAACGCTGCGATTGGCAAGCTGACGGGCACAGTCACATCTACGACCACCCGCATCGACAACTCACTCGAGTCTCTCCAAGCGACGATCGATCACAATAAGGCCGTTATCGGGCATTTGGAGATTCTCGTCAATGACACGTCGACAGGTTCCGAGGAAATTGACGCGCGCATTGTATCGACCATCGATTTGCTCCGCGAGCAGAATGAAAAGCTTCAGAGCATCAAGGACGGTCTGTCTGCGCAGTCGAGCGCCATGGCGAATGACGCCGCGGCCGTCTCGGGTGCAAGCGACGCTATCAATAACGCAATTCAGACCGGTGCGACCAACCTTGGCCAGGCCCAGACGAACCTGGGTCAAAACGCGCTGCCGAAAGCCTCGAGCGCGCTCGATTCCTTTGCCGCCGTTTCGGGCGATTTGACCGGCATTGTGTCGGGTATGACCCCCACGATAGCGAGCGCGCGCGGCACGCTGGCGCAGCTCGACGCCACGCTCAAGCAGGCAAAGACCACGCTGTCCCAAACCGACGCCTCCCTTGCCAAGGTTCAGGACAAGCTCGCGACCGCCGCCAATGACATTGCGGCGCTGCAGACCTCTGAGTCTATGGGCGAGTTAGCCGACCTCATGGACGTCGACGTCAATGACGTGGCAGATTTCATGGCATCTCCGGTTGAGCTCGCGTCCAAGTCGATCTATCCAGTCAAGAGCTTCGGCTCGGGCATTGCCCCGTTCTATACCAACCTAGCGCTTTGGGTGGGCGGCTACGTGCTTATCGCCATCTACAAGCTCGAGGTCGACCGCGAAGGCATCGGCAGCTTTACCGCGCGTCAGGGTTACTTTGGCCGCTGGTTGCTACTGGTGATCCTGGGCGCGTTGCAGGCCATCATCGTTACGGTAGGCGATCTGGTGATTGGCGTGCAGTGCGTCAGCCCGCTGCTGTTCGTGCTGGGCGGCATCGCCATTTCGTTCACCTACGTCAATATCATCTATGCGCTGTCCACCACGTTTAAGCATATCGGCAAGGCTATCGGCGTCATTCTCGTCATCGTGCAGATCCCCGGTTCGTCGGGCATGTACCCCATCGAGATGATGCCCGGCTTCTTCCAGTGGCTGCACCCGCTGCTGCCCTTTACCTACGGCATCAATCTGCTGCGCGAGACGGTCGGCGGCATGTATTCGTTCAACTACCTGTTTAACCTGTGCATTCTGGGCGTGTTCTTGATCGTGGCGCTCTTTATCGGCCTGCAGCTGCGTCCGCTGCTGCTCAATCTCAACCTTCTCTTTGATAAACAGCTTTCCACGACCGGTATGATGATTTGCGAGTCCAACGACCTGCCGCGCCAGCGCTACTCGCTGCGCACGGCCATGCGTGTCATGCTCGATTCCGATTCGTACCGTCGCGAGCTGCTCGATCATGCCGTGGCGTTTGAGCATCGCTACCCGTACTACATCAAGGGCGGTTTTGCCGCCGTGGTAGGCGTGCAGGTTCTGCTCTTTGTGCTTTCGACGGTGCTCGATATCGACAATAACGGCAAGATCATCCTGCTCGTTATCTGGATCATTTCGGTTATCGCCATCTGCGGCTGGCTCATCAACATCGAATACATCCGTGCGAGCCTCAATACCCAGATGCGTATCTCGGCGCTTTCGGACGAGGACCTTCGCCGCGAGATGCGCGAGCACACGGCTGCCATCCCTGCCGCCCGTCGCATGTTTGGTCTCAACGCCAGCGAGCGTGGCGCCAAGGGAGGCGAACAGCCTACGAGCCGTCTGCCGCATATCGGTGCGCATCGTAAGGCTCAAGATGCCGACGGCGCTGACAACGTAAACGGAAACGACGGGGACACCACCCTGTTTGGCAAGCACTCTAAAGGAGGTGAGGCATAAATGAAAAACATCCTGCACCTGTTTAAGCGTGATGTCCAAAACGTGTCTCGCTCCGTGATCGGCATGGTCGTCGTGATGGGCCTGATCATCGTTCCGTGTCTCTATGCATGGTTTAACATCGCCGGCAGCTGGGATCCCTACGGCAATACCGGCAACCTTAAGATTGCAGTGGTCAACACCGACGAGGGTTACGAGAGCGATCTGATTCCCGTCGAGGTCAACGTGGGCGAAAACGTAACCGCCACTCTGCGCGGCAACGAGAACTTTGACTGGGTCGTTCTCAACGACCGCGATAAGGCGATTGAGGGCGTTAAGTCGGGCGCGTACTACGCTGCCGTCGTTATCCCTAAGACGTTTAGCGCCGACATGATGACGCTCTTTTCGACCGACGTGAAGCACGCCGATATCGAGTTCTACGAGAACCAGAAGGCCAACGCCATCGCGCAGATCGTGACCGAGAAAGGCTCGAGCGCCGTCCAGAGTCAGGTCAACGAGACCTTTACCGAAACCATTACGAGCATCGGTCTTAAAACCGTGTCCAGCCTGCTCGATTACATGAGCACCGATCAGGTCAGCAGCTTTATCGCCAACCTGTCCTCGACACTGGGCGATTCGGTCGAGGACCTGCAGGACGTTCAAGCCAACGCGACTTCGCTGGCGGGCATTTTGAGCTCGACCTCCGATTCGTTGACGTCGGCGAGCGGTATGCTCCAGCAGACGGGTAAGGTCGATGAATCTACCAAGCAGTTGATGGAGCACGCCGAGAGCGGCATTAGTGATTCCAAGGAAGCACTCAAGGCCGCCAACGACGCCATCAACGCCGCGATTGACGGAAGTGCGGGCTCGTTTGACAACGTGTCCGCCGAGCTCGCGAAGGCTTTCGACGCCGCAAACCAGCATGTCCACGTTACGGTGACCCAGCTCAACGAAGCCGCGTCGGCACTCGAATCGCGCGCCAAGGAAATCGACGACACGGCCGACCAGCTCCGCAGCTTTGCCGATCAGGTGAGTGACGAAAAGCTCCAGGACAGCCTCAAGTCTGTGGCTACATCGCTGGGCAGGATCGCGACGGAGTATCGTAACAATGCCAACGACCTGAGGGCAACCGCAAAGTCCCTTTCCGACAGCATGGCAGAGGTCAACAGCACGCGTGCCGAGGTCGACCAGGCCATCGCCGATGCCAAGGCGGGCATCTCGGGCGCTAAGTCCGACTACGATTCCACATTCTCGGTCAAGGCCAAGGAGCTCAAGAAAACTATTTCGGGCGTTCTGGATTCGCTCGACGGCATCTCGGGCGACCTAGATAGCGCTGTTGCCGGCCTGACCGACGCATCCGGTTCGCTGGCAAAGGGTCTCTCCAAGGCCGCAAAGCTGGTCAACAAGGCTTCCGATCAGCTGGGCGAGGCGTCGGACAAGATCAGCGCGTTCAAGGACGAGCTCGACGGCGCCCTGATGTCGGGTGACCTGGCGACGATCAAGACGATGATCGGCAACGACCCCGAGGGCCTGGCCGTGTCGCTTTCCGGCCCCGTTGCGCTCGACCGCAAGCCGGTCTATCCGATCCGCAACTACGGTTCGGCCATGGCGCCGTTCTATACGATTCTGTCGCTCTGGGTCGGCTCGATCGTACTGGCGGCCATGATGAAGGTCTCGGTCGACGACGAGCTCATCAACGAGCTCATCCCCGTACGCCTGCACGAGATCTATCTGGGCCGTTACCTGTTCTTTGGCGGTTTGGCCCTGCTGCAGGCAACGCTCGTGTGCGCGGGCGACATTCTGTTCTTTGGCATTCAGTGCGACAACCCGCTGCAGTTTGTGCTGGCGGGCTGGGTCGCGAGTCTCGTGTTCTCCAATATCGTCTACACGCTTACGGTTTCGTTTGGCGATATCGGCAAGGCGCTCGCTGTCGTGCTGTTGGTCATGCAGGTCGGCGGTTCGGGCGGCACGTTCCCCATCGAGATGACCGGCCCCGTGTTCCAGGCGATCTATCCGTTCCTGCCGTTTACTCACGGCATCAACGCCATGCATGCCGCCATGGCTGGCGCCTACCATATGGAGTACTGGGTTGAGTTGGGTATTCTGGCGAGCTATCTGATTCCGTCGCTGGCCCTGGGCGTCGTCTTCCGCCGTCCGGTCATCAAAGCCAACGACTGGATTATCGAAAAGCTGGAGTCGACCAAATTGATTTAATACAGCAACGTAAACGCCGTCGGAACATCGAGGATTTCTGTTCCGACGCTTTAGTTGAGTGAATTGCATGGGCTGCTTGGTTGTTGCTACAGTAGCGGGGCGTGCCGGGGGTCCGGTGCGCCCTGTTTTTATTTGACCATGAGGCGGCATGCGGTCACGCGCGTGCGGACACCACGCCCAGATTGAGCGCGAGGATGCCCTATGCCCCAGCATGTCACTGACAATATCGAAATGATGCCCGATGGCCCTGTGGCTCGCGAGGACCTGGGTGCGGGCGGCACCTCCCGTGGTGCCGGTGCTCGTTCGCCGTTGTTCTGGAAAGTTCTACTGCTTTCGGTGGCGATTATCTGGGGTTACTCCTTTACCACTATGAAGGACGCGCTCGACACCATTCCGGTGTTTGAACTGCTCTACGTGCGCTTTCTGCCTGCGGCGTTGGTCATGTTTGTCATCTTCCACAAGCGCATCATCGCGCACCTCAACGCCCGCAATCTTATCGTCGGACTTGGAATGGGCACACTTATGTGGGCCGCCTACGTCCTGCAGACGGTCGGTCTGGCGCACACCACGGCGGGCAAGAACGCGTTTTTGACGGGTACGTACTGCATCCTCGTGCCCTTTGCGAGCTATTTTCTGAGCGGCGAAAAACTCACCCGCTATAATCTGGGCGCGGCACTGCTGTGCTTGGCGGGCATTGGCCTGGTGGCGCTTGATAGCGTCGAGTTCAACATCGGCGATGCCATTACGCTGGGCGGCGCGGTTTTCTTCGCCATCCAGATGGCGGTGACCGCCAAGTACGGTCGCAAAATGGACATCAACGTCATCACGTTTTGGATGTTTGTGGGCAATGGCGTGCTGAGCCTGATCTCGTCGCTGCTATTCGAGACCCAGGCGCCTCTGTCCGTGTGGACGCCGAATTTTATCTGTGTGATGGCGTTTCTCTCGGTGGGCTGCACATGCGTGGCTCTGCTCATCCAAAACGTCGGCCTGGCGCATGTCCCGGCTTCGACGGGCTCGCTGCTCCTTTCGATGGAGTCGCCTTCGGGCGTGTTGTTTTCGGTGCTGCTGATGGGGGAGGCGCTCACCTCGCGCCTGCTCGCCGGCTTTGTGCTTATCTTCCTGTCGATTATCTTGAGCGAGACTCACTTCGATTTTTTGCGTCGAAAGCCGCGCCCGCAATTGTAAACAACTTGTTGCGCCGCCCTCCTGGGGCGGCATTTTTTATGCCTCGCCCTTAAAGTTGTACCTTGCGCTTTACGCTATCAAAGTGCTTACTGCAAAAACGTTACTGGAGGGCATTTATGGCACTAGCTCAGTCCGATCTTCAACCGCAATCAGCGTCCAAGGCCACCGTGGCGGCGCAGGCCGCTATCGGTGACGGTCTTGTTGCAGAAGCTCAGGCGTTTGCCAACGAGCTTGCCACATGGCGCCATGATCTCCATCAAACGCCTGAGCTCGGTAACAACCTTCCGCAGACGTCCGCCTTTATCCAGGCGCGTCTGGACGAGATGGATATTCCCTATGCCGTGCTTGTTGACGGCTCCTGTGTCGTTGGCCTAATCGGTGCCGGCGCGGCAGCTGCTGCTCGGGGTAACGGTACGTGCACGGACAAACAGGCCGGTACGGTCATCATGCTCCGTGGCGACATGGATGCCCTGCCTGTTGCTGAAGAGTCAGGCGAGCCTTTCGCCTCTACGAACGGCTGCATGCACGCATGCGGACACGATATGCACGCGACGGCGCTGCTTGGTGCGGCGCGCCTGCTCAAGGCCCGCGAGTCCGAGCTTGTCGACGCCAACGCCACGATTAAGTTGCTGTTCCAACCGGGCGAGGAAACCTTTGAGGGTGCCCGCGCCGCCATCGCCGACGGTCTGCTGCAGAACCCGCGTCCCCAGGCCGCCTTCGCCATACATGTCAATAGCCAGTCGCCGCTTGGCCTGGTGCTCTACGGCAGCCCGGCGCTCTCGGGCGTGTACGGTTTTCGCATCACGCTTCAGGGCAAGGGCGGCCATGGCTCGAGCCCCGAGATCTGCATCGACCCCATCACGGCCGGCGTCCATGTGCATCTGGCGCTTCAGGAGCTCATCTCCCGCGAGGTGCCGGCGGCCAAGGAGGTCGCGCTTACCATTGGCAAGTTCGCCGGCGGTCAGGCCGCAAATGTCATTCCCGACACTTGTGTGCTTGAGGGAACGCTGCGTGGCTTCGACGTCGAGCTCATGGAGCACCTCAAGACCCGCATCGCCGAGGTCGTCAACGGCGTGGCCGCAACGTATCGCACGCCGGCGACTATCGAGACGCTTTCGGATGTTCCGCCGCTGGTACTCGACGACGGCATGACGCAGGCGTCGCTTGGCTACGTGGGCGCGGTGCTGCCCAAGGCTGCCTTCCTGCCGCTGTTCCACGCCATGGCGAGCGAGGACTTCGCGTTGATCTCGAGCGAGATCCCGAGTGCGTACTTTACCGTGGGCGCTGCCGTGACTGATACGGACGAGCATTTTGCTCAGCATCATCCCAAGGCACGTTTTAGCGATGCCGAGCTTCCCCTTGGCGCCGCGGCTTATGCCGCCGTCGCTTTGGGCTACATCGCCGACCACCGGTAGCACCCAATCTTGCTACTCGTTTGTTTAAAAAAGGAACAGCATGTCTCAGCAACGTAAGCTCTTCCCCGGCTGGCTCGTGGTGGCCTCTGGCTTCGTGATCATGGCCACGTGCTACACGATTTTCGTCAACTGCATGAGCCTGTTCCAGCCGTTGATCGTCAGCGACCTGGGCATTTCCCTTGCGCAGTACACCATCTCCAACGCTCACGATCGCTGCGTCTAAGCAGTTTGGCATGGCCGACCTGGGTAAGGTCACGGGCACCATTACCTCGCTCGAGATGGTTGGCGGCACGGTGGGCGCCATCGTCTCGGGAATACTGTTCGATGCCACGGGCTCCTTTGCGAGCACCTGGATTGTGTGCCTGGCATGCTCCGTTGTCATGCTCGTGTTCCTGCTGGCATCCGAGTCCATCGCCGCCAAGCTGCGCGCGAGCGTGGCGGGGG
>NZ_QSRV01000059.1:0-1230 GCF_003437235.1 Collinsella sp. TF07-1 | reverse complement strand
GAGTCCTGAGGCTGTTGCAATGAAAATGAGAATCAAGGCGGAAAAAGAAACTATTTCAGCAAGCGATATTTTAACAACAGCTATTGATTTATCTTAAAATTTTGTGTATAATAGGAATTGAAGTTAAATTAGATGCTAAAAATTTGTAATTAAGAAGGAGGGATTCGTCATGTTGGTATTCCAAATGCGTAATGTAGATAAAACATCTACTATTTTGAAACAGACTAAAAACAGTGATTACGCAGATAAATAAATACGTTAGATTAATTCCTACCAGTGACTAATCTTATGACTTTTTAAACAGATAACTAAAATTACAAACAAATCGTTTAACTTCCGTATTTATTTACAGATGTAATCACTTCAGGAGTGATTACATGAACAAAAATATAAAATATTCTCAAAACTTTTTAACGAGTGAAAAAGTACTCAACCAAATAATAAAACAATTGAATTTAAAAGAAACCGATACCGTTTACGAAATTGGAACAGGTAAAGGGCATTTAACGACGAAACTGGCTAAAATAAGTAAACAGGTAACGTCTATTGAATTAGACAGTCATCTATTCAACTTATCGTCAGAAAAATTAAAACTGAACACTCGTGTCACTTTAATTCACCAAGATATTCTACAGTTTCAATTCCCTAACAAACAGAGGTATAAAATTGTTGGGAGTATTCCTTACCATTTAAGCACACAAATTATTAAAAAAGTGGTTTTTGAAAGCCATGCGTCTGACATCTATCTGATTGTTGAAGAAGGATTCTACAAGCGTACCTTGGATATTCACCGAACACTAGGGTTGCTCTTGCACACTCAAGTCTCGATTCAGCAATTGCTTAAGCTGCCAGCGGAATGCTTTCATCCTAAACCAAAAGTAAACAGTGTCTTAATAAAACTTACCCGCCATACCACAGATGTTCCAGATAAATATTGGAAGCTATATACGTACTTTGTTTCAAAATGGGTCAATCGAGAATATCGTCAACTGTTTACTAAAAATCAGTTTCATCAAGCAATGAAACACGCCAAAGTAAACAATTTAAGTACCGTTACTTATGAGCAAGTATTGTCTATTTTTAATAGTTATCTATTATTTAACGGGAGGAAATAATTCTATGAGTCGCTTTTTTAAATTTGGTTGATTTCCGATCTCAGCCGAACACATTGAGCAAATAGGCCATTCCCGCAGTTAGCCGAACGCCCCCGCGGCCCCTCCCGGGGTCCGG
>NZ_QSRV01000058.1:0-1272 GCF_003437235.1 Collinsella sp. TF07-1 | reverse complement strand
GGCCCGAAAGAAAGGTAGGAGGCCATGACGAAAGGTCTGCACGTGCCTTCCGAGATCGGCAAGCTCAGGAAGGTCTGCCTGCACCGTCCCGGCGACGAGCTCCTCAACCTGCCGCCCGACGAGCTCGAGCGACTCCTGTTCGACGACGTCCCGTTCCTGGAGGTCGCGCAGCAGGAGCACGACACCTTCGCCCAGATCCTTAAGGACCAGGGCGTCGAGGTGCTCTACCTCGAGAACCTCGTCGCAGAGGTGTTCGACCAGGTCCCCGGCGCCCGCGCCGAGTTCACCGACCAGTACATCGCCGAGGCAGGCATCCGCGGCCAGCAGATGCCGCAGATCGTCCGCGAGAAGCTGGACTCCATCGAGGACAACCTCGAGTTCGTCAAGAAGACCATGGCCGGCATGACCAAGGCCGAGATCGACATGCCCCTCACGGCGTCCACGACCCTCGACTCCCTGGTCAACTCCGAGTCCGAGTCCGACCTGATCATCGACCCGATGCCCAACCTCTACTTCACCCGCGACCCGTTCGCGGTCGTCGGCGAGGGCGTCAACCTCAACCGCATGTACTCGGTCACCCGCAACCGCGAGACCCTGTACGGCAAGTACGTCTTCAAGTACCACCCCGACTACAAGGACGTCTCCCTGTACTTCCGCCGCGACTGCCAGTTCCACACCGAGGGCGGCGACGTGCTGAACATCAACGAGAAGACCCTCGCCGTCGGCATCTCCCAGCGCACCCAGGCAGCCGCCATCGACGTCATGGCCCAGAACATCTTCTGGAACTCCGACTCCAAGGTCGAGCGCATCCTGGCCTTCGACATCCCGGTCTCGCGCGCCTTCATGCACCTCGACACGGTCTTCACCCAGATCGACGTCGATAAGTTCACGATCCACCCCGCCATCATGGGCACCCTGCGCGTCTACGAGCTGACCGCCGGCAAGAACCCGGGCGACGTGAACATCCGCCTGATCGAGGACACCCTCGAGCACGTCCTGGAGGACGCCACCGGCGTCGACCAGGTCAAGCTGATCCCCTGCGGCGGCGGCGACCCGATCGCGGCCTCCCGCGAGCAGTGGAACGACGGCTCCAACACCCTGTGCGTCGAGCCCGGCAAGATCTGCGTCTACGCCCGCAACACCGTCACCAACGACGTGCTGTACAAGGAGGGCCTGGACCTTCTCGTCGTGCCCTCCGCCGAGCTCTCCCGCGGCCGTGGCGGCCCGCGCTGCATGAGCATGCCCTTCTGGCGCGAGGACCTCTAAGGTTTT
>NZ_QSRV01000057.1:0-1322 GCF_003437235.1 Collinsella sp. TF07-1 | reverse complement strand
GAGATCGCGCGAGACCCACTGCGGCAGGTACTCGCTGACGAGTGCGCAGGCCCCGCCGCCCTTGAGCGGGAACGCGGCGTAGGTGAGGCCCGAGCCCCCGCCCTCGATCTCCACTGTGCCCGGATCCGCGGCGAGTGCCGTACGAGCCATTTCCTTCGCGTCCTCGAGCCGCGTGCCCTCGAGGTCTGTCATCAGCACGTTTCCGTCCTTGTTCAGGATGAGGTAGCGGTACGCCGTCGGCACGTCCTGCTGCCCGCAGACGCCGTCGCGTGCCAGGCCCTCCGCGACCTCGCGCGCATTGGCCGGCCCCCAGCTTGCCTCGTAGACGAAGCCCGCGCTGATCAACACGGAGAGCACCATGAGCGACGCGAGCCACGCCGTGGCGAACGCCGCGAACGCGTAGGCGAAGTAGCGCGCGATGACGAAGGAGAGCGGCATGCCCCCGCGACCTCGCGCCCCGATCTTCAGAGCTGCCACTTGTACCCCATCCCCCAGACGGTCGCGATCGGATCGGCGCCGGCCTCGGAGAGCTTCCTCCGGGCGCGGCTGACCTGCATGGATATGGCCGCGTCGTCGGAGTCGCTCTCCCAGCCGAGCACCGCCTCGCGTATCTGCGCGCGGCTCATGACCTGCCCGGGGTGGCGCGCGAGGTACTCGCAGATGGCGTACTCGGTGGGCGTGAGCGGCACGGTCTCGCCACCAACGGCGAGGTCGCGCGCCCCGAGGTCGATCCGCACCTCCCCGAAGGAGAGGGCGTGCGAGCGCGGCCGGCGCTCACGGCGTAGATGGGCCGCGACCTTGGCGCGCAGCTCCGCGGCCCCGAAGGGCTTGCGGACGTAGTCGTCGGCTCCCAGGCCGTAGCCGGCCACGGCGTCCTCCTCGGCCACGCGCGCGGTCAGGAAGACGATGGGCCCGTCGAAGTCCGGGCGGATCTGCCGCACGAGCTCGAAGCCGTCGAGCCCCGGCATCATGACGTCGCAGAGCACGAGGTCGAAGCGCGAGAGGTCCATCCCCGGGACCGCCGTCGGGTCGGCCGCCCTGACGACCTCATGGCCGTCGCGGCCGAGGACGCGCGCGAGCGCGTCGAGGATCGCCCGTTCATCATCCACTGCCAGTATCCTCGCCATGTTCGACCTCCTGAAACTCTCGTCGGAATTGTACTAGCGCCGCACTCAGCGGTCCAGAGCCCTGCGCGCAGCCGCGGGCGCCTCGGCCGCGTCGCACGCGCGGTAGCGCACGCCCGAGCCGCCGCGCGCCTCGATCTCGAGCCAGCCCTCGCCGTCCGACTCCCGCCCGAAGAAGATGAGCTGGAGCTCTCGGAC
>NZ_QSRV01000056.1:0-1621 GCF_003437235.1 Collinsella sp. TF07-1 | reverse complement strand
GGTTGATTTTCAATCTCAACGCAACAGCCTGAACGGGCCCCGCGTTTCCGCAGCTAGCGCAACGCGGGAATAGCTCCCGGCACCTGGCCGTCGCACCGTTTCCGCAGGTGGAGAGGCTATGGAGGCCGGTGCCCCCATGCCGCCGCCGCATGCTCCGCCAGCCCGCCGCGCAGCCGTTCCGGACTCAGCGCAACGGGCCTTCCGGCCCATGTCCCGGCCCGCCGCCTATCCCGCCAGCGGCCCCTCGCCCCTCGCGGCCCTGGCCCTGTCGATGCAGCCGGGCGTGAGGTCGAGCTCGCCGGGCGCCAGCTCCTCTATCCCGAACGCGTCCATGAGGGCGGAGGCGTCCTCCCCGAGGGCCATCCGCAGCACGCGCGCCGGCGTCAGGAACCCGAGCGCCCCCCTCGGCTCGGAGTTCACCTGCGACATGAGCAGCGCGCAGTCCGCCGCCGTCAGCCGGTCGAACCTGGCCCCGGCGCCCTTGGGCAGCAGCTTCCTGATCTCCACGTGGTTCTTCTCGCACGCGCCCTTCTGCTGGCTCTGCCGGGGGTCGCAGTAGAAGAGCCTGGTCTCGCCGTCCCGCTCGCCGATCAGCGCCGCGATGGCGCCCTCGTCGGCGAACTCGCTCCCGTTGTCGGTGAGCACGGCGCCGAAGGCGCGCCTCGCGCCGTCCTCGCCGAGGACCCCGCGCAGGGAGGAGAGCGCCGCCAGGACCGAGGCGCACGTGCCGTCCGGCAGCGGCAGGGCCAGCTGGAAGCGGCTCGGGCGGTGCAGGAGCGTGAGGAGCCTGGCGGAGTCGCCCCTGGAGCCCTCGACGGTGTCCATCTCCCAGGCCGCGGCGCAGGCGTCCTCGCCGAGCGCGAGGAACGACGCGTGCGACCTGCGCGACGAGTGGGACGTCGCCCTCTTCGGGGCCCGGCGCGACCTCGGCCTGTAGCCGACCTTGCGCCTGAGCTCCATGTTCGTCATGCCGTCGTAGCCGGCGTCCACCCACCTGTAGACGGTGGAGGCGCTGAGCCCGGGGGTCGTCGCCGCTATCTGCTGCGGGGAGAGCCCGCGCGCGAGCCCGTCCCTGATGGCCGCGAGCTTGGCGGCGGCGCCCTCCTCGGTCTCGTCGATCCCGGACCTGCTCGCCGAGAGCTCGGCGTCGGCCGCCTCCTGCGCCCTCCTGGCGCTGTAGAACACCCTGGGCCTCCTCGAGCAGCCGTAGCCCCTCCTGTGCGAGCAGCCGTTGCAGCACCTCGGCCACGCGGAGAGCCTGGGGCAGGCCCCCGAGAGGTCCGCGGGCGCGGGCTCGCCGTAGCGCGAGCGCGGCGCGGTGACGTAGCGGTGCGCCGCAACCTCCCTGGTCACGGTCGAGGGCGACCTGCCGAGCTCCGCGGCGATCTCGCGAGCGCTGCGGTTGCGGTCGAGCATCCTCTCGACCGTGTTCCTCTCGTGCCTCGTGAGCCTCCCGTACGACCTTCCGGACGGCTTGGGTCTGGACATGCCGGCCTCCCTCCATCGCGGGCCGGGGGATTCCGGCCCCTCTGGGGTTGCCTACCCGGATTCGCGCCTCAGGACTCAGCGCAACGCGTTGCGCTGAGTCCTGAGGCTGTTGCAATGAAAATGAGAATCAAGG
>NZ_QSRV01000055.1:0-1835 GCF_003437235.1 Collinsella sp. TF07-1 | reverse complement strand
TGGTCGTGGGCATCGTCGGCGCGTTCTTCGGCGTGCTGGCGTAAGGGCCCGGCCTATTATCTGCCCCCAAGGGAAACGGCGACCCATTGCGGTCGCCGTTTTTTATTACCGAAAGCTAGCTGGAGGTGCTTCGTGATTCGATCTGACAATCCACCCGACAATGGCGTGAGCGGGGCGATGTATCTATTTGGCACGGCGCTCTTGTGGAGCTTTATCGGCATCCTCGTTCACGCCAATTCGCAGTCAGCTCTTTTGATCGGTGCCGTCACGGCAATATTTATGGCACTCTTTATCCTGCTCGTCGGCAGGCCTGTCCTCCGCGTCAGCCGTCTTATTGCCCTTGTGGCCGTCTGCAACTTCGTGACGGGCACTACGTTTAACTTTGCCAACCAGCTCACGACGGTCGGTAACGCAATCGTTTTGCAGTACACCTCGATGATTTTCGTTATCGTGTATCAATCGCTCGCAACTCACACGTTGCCTTCGCCTGCGAAGATTGCCTCCGTGGTGGTCGCTTTTACGGGTATGGGACTTTTCTTTTTGGGTGATTTGAGTCCCGAGGGCATGCTCGGCAACCTGCTTGCCGTCATTTCGGGCGCCACCTTTGGGCTGTGTTTCTTTTTGAACTCTCGCGCCGATGCGTCGCCCATGGTGTCCTCGCTCATCTCCTGCGGTATCTCGATGCTGCCGATCCTCTATTTTGCTGGTGCCCTAGACTCCGTGAGACCATTTGAGTGGGGGCTCATGCTGGTGCATGGCCTTTTTTGCAGTGGTCTTGCGAGCGTGCTGTATGCCAAGGGGATTGCGCGCACCAACGCGTTTGCGGCCAACTTGGTCTGCATGAGCGAGGTCGTGCTCGCTCCCTGCTGGTCGGCGCTCCTCTTTGGCGAGGTCTTTCACTGGAATGAGTTTTTGGGTGCGTCGATTATCGTTTTGGTGATTGTGGCCAACTTGGCATCCGATGCCTTTGGCGATGGCTTTCTGGTGGCGCTTGTCCGCCATCGAAACAAGGAACATGCCTGATGGGATACGTTTGCCGTTTACGGTAAAAAACACCCCGCTGAGCGAGTGGTATTAAATAGTAAGGACCTGCATACCTATAATTGGTATCAAATCATTTGTACCTGGCATGGGTGTTAGCAGCACACCAGGTACACTTCGAGCCGTGTGATCGAACTCCCGGAATTGATATCAGCAACGCGCGCGACGGGAGTGACGACGGTTCGATATTCCTTATTGGGAGGAATTATGCTTGTCCAAGCAATCCTCGTCGGCTTAGTCGGAGCGTTTGGATGCCTCGACTACCAGCTCGGCACCCTCTACGCGTTCCGCCCCATCGTCCTGTGCCCGCTCGTGGGCCTGGTGCTGGGGGATCTGCAGACCGGCCTTGCCGTTGGCGCCAGCCTGGAGCTGCTGTTCATGGGCTCGATCTCCATCGGCGCCTACGTACCGCCCAACGAAACCGTCGGCGGCGTGCTCGCCTGCGCGTTTGCCATTCAGCTCGGTCAGGGTACCGAGACGGCCATCGCGCTCGCCATGCCCATCGCCGTCCTTTCGCTGACGATCGGCAACATTACCAATGCTTTGTTCCCTGTGTTTGTCGATATGGCAGACAAGTTCGCCCTCAAGGGAAACCTCAAAGGCATCTACGCCGTTCATTGGGGAATTGGAATTTGGGGTTGCGTTGAGTACTTCCTGCTGTGCGGCGGCGCCTTCTATCTGGGTTCCGACGCCATTCAGGGTCTGCTCGACTTCATCCCGCCCTTCATCATCGACGGTTGCGGCGTTGCCGCCAACATCCTGCCGGCCATGGGCTTCGCCATGCTCGGCCGCCT
>NZ_QSRV01000054.1:0-1908 GCF_003437235.1 Collinsella sp. TF07-1 | reverse complement strand
GCGGCCCGCGCTGCATGAGCATGCCCTTCTGGCGCGAGGACCTCTAAGGTTTTCAAAGACCCGTACAGGTCTTAATACAAACATCTAGCTGACATTAGATGTCTCCCAATGGGACGGTGCGGTTCTTTCGCACCGTCCCATTCATGTTTATTGACGCTAAATTAAGATCAGATAAGGTGGCCATGGATATCAAGACAATTGGCGTTGAGGATTGGCTCAACGTTTGGGAGAAGAGTGCTACCTGGGATATCGCTCAGTCGACGATCTCGTCGCTGACCATGGGTGAGCTTCGCGCACTTGACGAGCAGGACGGTGCTACGTTCTACGAGCGCCTGGATCGCGAGAAGATGAATTACGGCTGGATCGAGGGTTCGCCGGAGTTTAAGGCCGAAGTCGCCAAGCTGTATCGTCGCGAGGTCAATCCCGATCACATTCTGCAGACCAACGGCTGCACGGGCGCGAACCTCAACGCCATCATGGCCGTGGTCGAGCCCGGCGACCATGTGATTGCCGAGTGGCCCACCTATGCGCCGCTCTATGAGATTCCGCGTACGCTCGGTGCCGAGGTCGAGTATTGGGAGCTTCGCGAGGAGCTCGGCTGGAAGCCCGATATCGAACAGCTCAAGCACCTCGTTCACCCCAACACCAAGCTCATCTGCATCAATAACGCATCGAACCCCATCGGTACGGTGCTCGATGCCGATACACTCGGCCAGATTGCCGAGATCGCCCGTTCGGTGGGCGCCTATGTGCTGTGCGACGAGGTGTATCTGCCGCTCGAGAACACCGAGTCCTTTATATCGATGGCCGACGTGTACGAGAAGACCATTGTCACCAACTCGGTGTCCAAGACCTATTCGACGCCTGCGGCTCGCGTGGGCTGGGTCGTGGCCGACGAAGAGGTCTCCAACCGCATCCGCACCTATCGTGACTACACCATGATCTGCGGCGGCGTGTTCAACGACGCCCTGGCGACCTACGTGCTCGAGCACAAGGATAAGATCCTTGAGCGCAACCGTAAGATCGTGTTTGGCAACCGTGATATCGCTCAGGCATGGATCGATACGCAGAGCCGCGTCTCTTGGACGGCGCCGCAGGGCGTATCCACCTCGTTTATCCAGCTGGATATTCCCGAGGACGATGAGGAGTTCTGCAAGCGCCTGTTGGCCGAGAGGGGAGTGCTGCTGGTTCCCGGCAGCCGCTTTGAGCTTCCCTGCGGCGCGCGTCTGGGCTACTGCGCGAGCGAAGACGTTCTTCGCGAGGGCCTGAGGCTTCTGGGCGAGGCGCTGGCGGAGTTTGATCGCTAGGATTCCGACGGCTCTCAAAGCCACTCAAATCTGTCTACGATTATCGATAACAGACCCGTTTCCCATGAGGGGAGCGGGTCTGTTTTTCTATACCGAGAAGTCAAGTTGTTACAAATGAGGCCGTAAGGCGAGCCGGTGTTCGTTGGGCCTTATACTGAACTTCCGGTGAACGGTACCAAGCGTCTGGTAAACGGTGATATGCATACCAGAAATGAATAGGACAAACTTTTTTCTGAATAAAAATGAAAATGGTTGAGACGCGGTATGAATCGCTAATTCTATTCATAGCTTTATTAGAAATATGCAATTTGAGGGCGGTTTAATAAAGTTAAGTTCCATTTGCTATTTGGTTAGAAAAAGCATTTAAGCACGTAAATAAACTTTATTAAATCAAAGTGTGCCATGCGTGAAGTATATGTGTATGCCGTTCACCCCTCATAAAAAACCGTTCGGGGGCAAGGTGGAAGTATGGGCTGATTTTGGATATAAATATGTC
This sequence comes from Collinsella sp. TF07-1, assembly GCF_003437235.1. NCBI lineage: Bacteria > Bacillati > Actinomycetota > Coriobacteriia > Coriobacteriales > Coriobacteriaceae > Collinsella > Collinsella sp. TF07-1. The sequence continues at coordinate 105 of NZ_QSRV01000054.1, read as the reverse complement.
GTCAGCAATAACGCCTCACACGGAGGGGCGCTAACGAATCGGCCCTGACAAGGGCCCGAAAGAAAGGTAGGAGGCCATGACGAAAGGTCTGCACGTGCCTTCCGA
>NZ_QSRV01000053.1:0-2586 GCF_003437235.1 Collinsella sp. TF07-1 | reverse complement strand
GACGGGGGCGAGGCGAATGGCTGAGCGGTATCGATATGCGGGTTCAACGGTATTATATTGACCACATAGATTATTAACTTGCATTTCTAACAGTTAAGGAGACGGGTGCTTTCCAGCACACTCCTTCGATGATGCCTTCCGCTAGTTGCTATGCCGGTTTCAGCCAACAAAGAATGTGCCCGGGCGCTCAGGTTCACCGTTAGCGTTGGCAACATATGAGATGGGCCAGACCCTTGCCGCGCGCCGATTGCGCGAGAGGTGTCGGGCTCCATGTTTATTCCACCTGCTTGTTATCAACCAGCTTCGTTCAACGTCAGACATTCAAGATGTCAGACGTCGAACCTGCGCTAAAGACGCAGCTGGGGCTACTAGTTGCCTACAATCGCTCGCGAAGCTCACCTGTTCGTGCGTGAATGTCTGACAGCTCCGTCAGACATTGTCGGACATTTGATTGTTCGACAAATGCGCACGTGGTCGCGTTCGCAAAGATAACTGAACGGTCGATGGGTGCGTTGAGACCGGAGCAAACGGCGGATGACAGAAAAATGGCCTCACAGAATCGCACCCATGGTTGATAAAATTGACCGCCCGGGCGCAAATACCCGGGCGGTCAATTCATCCCCTCGTTCGCGATCCTGTTGGGTTTTGGGGCTTTGACATGTTGTTGACGGATGGATCAGCCGTACAGCTTGATCTCCCGGGGTTCCATGTGGTCGTCCCCCAATAAGACGTCCCTGATGTAGCCCTGCGGCAGGAACTCGACGGGCAGCACTGGGTCGTCGACGTAGCCGGGCACTGGGAGTAGGCGTGGCCTTTGGACATAGCGTGGCCGCCTGCCGGCGGTCGGACTGCCACTTCAGCCAAAAGCTCAGGCGCGCGCATTAAAATAATGAATATATCGCTTGATAGGCTTTTGACCAAGCATGAACATCGCAGGTAAATCCGTGTACCAATTTTTGGTATACGAATTTACCTGCGGTTTACTGAAAGCTCTGACATGCACTGTCGACTTCATTAAAATCGATTGCCGATCAAGTCTTCCTATATATGCGAGCCCTGAGAAACTGCGCTGTGAACCTGAGACTGCTATCGATCGGCCCGGTGCACCGGGCCGCTGTCCTCGAGCCGGCATCAGCTTGCCGGTCTCAAAACGTATACTTGATTTAAGGCGGAGTGGAATGTGGGCGCGCAAGGAGATGCGGAATCGATGAGAGCCTCAAAAAAAATTACTGCAGTGTTATCATCTTTCATCCTCTCTATTCTTCCATTTCTGATTCTATGGGCGGCTTGGTCAGTCCTCCCTGATACAATTCCCGCTCATTGGAGTGGGGGTGTGGTTGATCGATGGGGTAATAAGCTTGAATTGCTGGTTGTTCCGCTGTTTTCCCTGATTGGTTCTATTGCAATTTCTGTGTACCTTATTGTTTCCACGCGGCGAAGAGAGTTCGCGGATTTCTCTGTTCGAATGCGACGGGACTTTGTTGCGTGCTATATTTCTAGTCTTCTTTTATCGACAACCTGCTCAGTGATAATTGCCGTTTGGGTTCAGTTGATTCTTACGCAAAGCACTGCGGTTGATGGGGGGCTTGGACTATCGATCCTGTATTCCCTTCCCGGGCTATATGTGATCTTGTGCGCTTTGCCGCCTTTTTATGCGAGCGGCGAGAGCAAAAAGGCAGAGCGCCTGATAACAGTTCTTATTGGCGGCGCGGAGATTGTTCTTTGTGGAATAGTGCTTGAAGGTTCGGCTGCCTCTTATGCGATGATTGGACTGATGATTCTGTTCTGTGCGTTTGAGATTGTGTCACTGGTAAGGGATAGCCGGTCCTTATGAGTTGAATTACGCGCGTGCGGATATAAAGGGTGGCATGTTAAATTTGTTGAAAACTCTGACATGCGCTGCCGACTTCATTAAAATCGATTGCCAATCAAGTCTTCCTATATATGCGAGCCCTGAGAAGCTGCGCTGTGAACCTGAGACCGCTATCGATCGGCCCGGTGCACCGGGCCGCTGTCCTCGAGCCGGCATCAGCTTGCTGGTCTCAAAACGTATGCCGTCCGGTACGACCAACAGCCGAGTCTTGCGCCCAGTTCGAGCAGCGCCAGAGCCCCGTGCCGGAACCCACGCAGCCGATGGCAGGGGAATTCAGCCGCGGCCATCGAGGAGCCGACCCAGGGACGGCGCCCCCAGTCCTCGAAAGATTTCCACCGCCCCCTACAGGCCTGGATTGATTTAACAGTTGATTTAATCTGGCTGAACAAGCCGAGCATGGGCCGGTTGACAAAATGTAAGGTAAAATAGCAGATACGACCGTACGCCGGTGCGGGGTTCGGGTGATGTGATAGAAAGTAATACACGTATTACATCTAACCGGGAGGTGCATCATGGCAACCGCCACCGCAGCCCTGAGAACCCCCGAGGACCTCGCGAACAGGTACGACCGCCTGGCGAAGTCGACGGGCCGCACGAAAACCTTCTACATGACGGAGGCGCTTGCCGCAGAGATAGGCAGGCTCGAATACGAGTACGGCCTCATGAATTATCCGGGAAGCGTTTGATTGCGAGGCACGCCGGTGTGGGGGCCT
>NZ_QSRV01000052.1:0-2703 GCF_003437235.1 Collinsella sp. TF07-1 | reverse complement strand
GAAAGCACTTAATGTGCTTTCCGTCTTGCGCAGGACTGTAGAGCAGCAAACTTCATGCCCTCCGGTCCGCCCCGGGAGCCACCGCTAAGTTATCCCCTGGCATTCAGAAAATCTAAGTGTCAAAAAATAAGATTTTTTGACTCCATGTTGTATAACCCGCCATTCGTGGGTACCATTCAACGCGTACGCAAACAAAAAGGGTTAATTCGCGTGGTATAACCGCGCGGCCCAAAAAGGAGGAGACAAGCATGTCGTCTTTGAAGCCGCTTGCAGATCGTGTTCTGGTCAAGCCCGACGAGGCCGAGCAGAAGACCGCTTCTGGTCTGTATATCGCCAGCAACGCTCAGGAGAAGCCGCAGCGCGGCACCATCGTTGCCGTTGGCGCTGGCAAGGTCAACGACAAGGGTGAGCGCATCCCCATGGACGTCAAGGTCGGTGACGTTGTCATCTACGGTAAGTTCGGTGGCAACGAGGTCAAGGTCGACGGCGAGAAGTATCTGCTGATGCGCGCCGACGACATCTACGCTGTTGTCGAGGCCTAGTCTCGTCAGAATCTCTGATTCGTCTTTGAACGCGCCCGCCGCATAGGACTCGGAAGCGGCGACGCGAGTCACGTTTCTTTTGGAGGATTACCTACCATGGCAAAGAACATTACGTTCAACACCGATGCCCGCGCTAAGCTCGCCAAGGGTGTCAACACTCTGGCCGACGCCGTTACCGTCACCATGGGCCCCAAGGGTCGCTACGTTGCTCTGCAGCGCACGTTTGGTGCCCCGACCATCACCAACGACGGCGTTTCCGTCGCCAAGGAGATTGAGCTCGAGGACAACATCGAGAACATGGGTGCCCAGCTGGTGAAGGAGGTCGCCACCAAGACCAACGACACCGTGGGTGACGGCACCACCACCGCAACCCTGCTCGCTCAAGCCATCGTCAACGACGGTCTGCGCAACGTCGCCGCTGGCGCCAACCCGCTGGCCATCCGTCGCGGCATCGACAAGGCCGTCAACGCCGCCGTCGCCGAGATGAAGAAGCAGGCCAAGCCGGTCGAGACCAAGGAGCAGATTGCTTCCGTCGGTACCATCTCCGCCGGTGACCCCGAGGTCGGCGAGAAGATCGCCGAGGCCATGGAGGTCGTGGGCAAGGACGGCGTCATCACCGTCGAGGATTCCCAGACGTTCGACATTACCATCGACACCGTCGAGGGCATGCAGTTCGACAAGGGCTACGTCTCCGCTTACTTCGTCACGGATAACGACCGCATGGAGGCCGTGATGAAGGATCCGTACATCCTCATCACCGACCAGAAGATCTCCAGCGTCCAGGACATCATGCCTGTTCTCGAGGCTGTCCAGCGCGCTGGCCGTGGCCTGCTCATCATCGCTGAGGACATCGACGGCGAGGCTTTGCCGACCCTGGTCCTCAACAAGATCCGTGGCGCTCTCAACGTCTGCGCCGTCAAGGCCCCGGGCTACGGCGATCGCCGCAAGCGCATCCTCGAGGACATCGCCGTCCTCACCGGTGGTCAGGCCGCCCTGGACGAGCTGGGCGTGAAGGTTGCTGACATCACCGCCGATATGCTCGGTACCGCTAAGTCCGTCACCATCTCCAAGGACAACACCGTCGTCGTCGGTGGTGCTGGCTCCAAGGAGGCCATCGACGCTCGTATCGCTCAGATCAAGGGTGAGATGGAGAACACCACCTCTGACTTCGACCGTGAGAAGCTCCAGGAGCGCCTGGCCAAGCTCTCCGGTGGCGTTGCCGTCATCAAGGTCGGCGCTGCTACCGAGTCCGAGCTCAAGGAGATCAAGCACCGCGTCGAGGACGCCCTGCAGGCAACCCGCGCTGCTGTCGAGGAGGGCATTGTCGCCGGTGGCGGCGTCGCCTTCATGGACGCTGCTCCTGCGCTCGACGCCGTTGAGCTTGACGACCCCGAGGAGAAGATCGGTGTCGACATCGTCAAGAAGGCTCTGACCGCTCCGGTCGCTACCATCGCCAAGAACGCTGGTTTTGAGGGCGCTGTCGTGGTCGACAAGGTTGCCGAGCTGCCCGCCGGCCAGGGTCTCAACTCTGCCAACGGCGAGTGGGGCGACATGATCGAGATGGGCGTCCTCGACCCCGTCAAGGTTAGCCGCGTCACCCTGCAGAACGCTGCTTCTGTCGCCAGCCTGATTCTCATCACCGAGGCCACCGTCTCCGATGTGCCCAAGAACACTCAGCTTGAGGACGCTATCGCTGCTGCTACCGCTGGTCAGCAGGGCGGCGGTATGTACTAAGGCCGACAAGGTCTAGAACTCCCACCGGGAATCCGGGGGCGTGACGGGGGCTTCTCTCCGGAACGTCCTCGGACATGCAAAGAGGCTCCGCATCGCGCTTCGCGCTGCGGAGCCTCTTTGCGTCCTGACGCTCCTATTTGGCAAGGTGTTTTTTAAAATCCATTTTGCGCTCGGCCTCGAAGGCCCGCCTGTCCCAATCGAGCGGAAGTCCGGCCTCGACCCATGCCTCGTAGGCCCTCCTTATGGGCTTGAGCTCCCTTTGGCCCCTCTCCAGCATCGAGATGTACTTCTCGCTGGTTCCCAATATGGACGCCGCCCTCACCTGGCTGACCTTCGCCGCGCGCCTGGCCGCCACGAGCTCCGAGGCGTCCTCGGGCCTCCTGATCTCGTGCGGGTGCATCAGCGCCCGGTACGCCTCCCTGGCCAC
>NZ_QSRV01000051.1:364-2723 GCF_003437235.1 Collinsella sp. TF07-1 | reverse complement strand
GCGCGCCGCCAGCGTTCATCCTGAGCCAGGATCGAACTCTCCGTCCAAAATATCTGGGCTTCGAGCCCGTCCGGTCCTCTCAGTCCATCGCTGATCGGTTCCGTTCGATTCATATGGTTCTGTATAGGAAAAGGAATTTCTCGGGGCCGCCTCTCGGCGGCCTTGCGAAAAACAAATCCAAGTTAGACCATTTCAAATGGTTCGATGTCTGCCCGGATGCGACACTGAATGTGTCCATCCTCGCAGTATCCGGTTCTCAAGGTGCACGCCTGGCGGCTGATCCGGTCCGACCGGGCCGCGCGGCAAGGAGATATATTGCCAGACCGGAGGGGCGCCGGGGACGGGAATCTGGGCGTACACATTTTCTACACAATTCGGAATTCTCAGCTGTATTTGCCGGTAATAAAGAGGGGACCTCGTTTCCGAGATCCCCTCCTCCGTCTATCTATAGAAATAGGCTTTCAAAGCCTTAGGCCAACAGCTTGCGACCGGATTCCTCGATCGCGTCAAGTGCTGCATCAGCCTCGGCGGCATCCGCGCCCTTGGCGAAGATGTACAGTTTAATCTTGGGCTCGGTGCCGGAAGGACGAACAATACCCTTGTTGCCGCCCTCAAGATCGAACTCAATGACGTTAGCCTTCGGCAGGCCGTTCACGCAGGCGTTGTAGTCCACGACGGCCTCAATCTTGGACCCAGCAAGCTCCGCAGGCGGGTTCTCGCGCAGACCGGACATGATGCCGGCCATCTTTGCCGCACCCTCAGCACCCGGATAGCTCAGCGAAATCGTCTTGTTGTGGTAGTAACCATACTTCTCGTACAGCTCGTGCATCGCATCGGCGAGGTTCTTACCCTGGAGCTTGTAATACTGCGCCATCTGGCAAATCAGCAGCGAAGTGCTCACGGCGTCCTTGTCGCGCACGTGGTCGCCAGCCAGATAGCCGTAGCTCTCCTCGAAACCAAAGATAAAGCGATCGACCTCGCCAGCATCGGAAAGCGAGGTAATGATGTCGCCGATGTACTTGAAGCCCGTCAGGCAGCGGCGGAGCTCAAAACCGTACTCGTCGGCCAGAGCGTCAACCATGGCGGAAGAAACGATAGTAGTAACGGCAACCTTCTTAGTGAGGTCCTCACCGCGGGCAGCACGGGTCTTGCAGATATAGTCGAGCAGCAGAACGCCCATCTCATTGCCGGTCAGCAGCAGATAGTCATCGCCATTCTTAACGGCAACGCCAACACGGTCGGCGTCGGGATCGGTTGCAAGCAGCAGATCGGGGTGAACCTGCTCGCAGAGATCGATGCCCTTCTGCATGGCCTGACGGATCTCGGGGTTAGGATACGGGCAGGTCGGGAAATCGCCGTTAGGCTCCTTCTGCTCGGGAACAACCGTGACATCGGTGATGCCAGCGCGCTCGAGCACCGTCGTGACGGGAATGAGGCCGGTGCCGTTGAGCGGAGTGTAGACGAGCTTAAGCGGAGCGCCAGCGATCTCCTCGGCAGAAAGGTTAGTCACGCCGCGGGCGAGAACGGCGTCGTAATAACGCTCGAGGCACGAGTCATCGATCCATTTGACCAGACCCTGCTCAAGAGCCTCATCGAAGTCCATGGACTTCACGCCGGTGAACGTATCGGTCTCGGCGATAGCCTTAGAAATTGCATCGGCGGCCTCGCTGGTGATCTGGCAGCCGTCGGGGCCATAGGCCTTATAGCCGTTATAAGGCGCTGGGTTATGGCTAGCGGTCATGCAAATGCCACCGGAGCACTTAAGGTCGCGGACGGCCCAGGAGAGCGTCGGCACAGGAGAAATCTTGGGATACACGAGGGCAGTCACGCCGTTTGCTGCAAGAATGGCAGCCGTCGTCTTGACGAACAGCTCACCTTTATTGCGGCTATCGCGAGCAATGGCGACCGTCGGATGCTTGAAGGTCGCATTGAGGTAGTCAGCGAATCCCTGGGTCGCACGACCGACCGTATAGATATTCATACGGTTAGTGCCCGCACCGATAGTGCCGCGAAGGCCGGCAGTACCGAAGGCGAGATCCTGGAAGAAAGCGTCGGTGATGGCGTCCTCATCACCCTGCTCCTTCATCGTGTTAAGCTCAGCGAGGAGCTCCTCGTCCTTGACATTGGCAATCCAAGTATCAAGCAGCTCATGAACATCTGCCATGTGAGTCCTTCCGTCACAATCAATAAAACGACCCGTGTAAAACAGGACAAGCGCAGCAGTGCGCTAAAGCAAATATTAGTCCATTGAGAACAAAGAACCGACCAAAGAACGGTGAACGTCTGTATTCAGCGGTGGATGATTAAATTGATTTAATTGCATAAGGAATGTTTCACGTAAACGCAAAAAAGGGGGAGG
>NZ_QSRV01000051.1:0-340 GCF_003437235.1 Collinsella sp. TF07-1 | reverse complement strand
CGAGGCCTCCCCCTTCTTCAAGTCATCCGACGGCTCGGTGCCGTCCACCGGTCAGCGGCGCCCTGGCCTCCCACGGGCTGGCCCCGCAGTACTCTCGGCGCGATGGGGCTTAGCTTCCGGGTTCGGAACGGGACCGGGCGTGCCCCCCATGCTCTGGCCGCTGACCGGTGGGCGGCGCCCACCGTTACGGTGTCCGGTATCGCATACACGTGCCCTGGGGGCCGCATGGCGCATAGGGGAGGTGACTCGGGGGCATCCTCGTGCCCGGACCGCGCTTCAGAGCGCATGTCCCGCGGGCCGCGAGGTGCGGTTCCGGAAGAGCTCGGGCGATTAGTGCGGC
>NZ_QSRV01000050.1:0-2773 GCF_003437235.1 Collinsella sp. TF07-1 | reverse complement strand
ACCGCCTTCGCTGCGCCCTTCTTGCTCTTTCCGGACATGGCGTCCTCCGATCTCCCGGGGCCGGCCGATCCGGCCCTCAGGGTATCGGATTCCCATATTCATCCGTACATGTACAGATGAATATGGGAGGTGTTCGGATGAAGTTGATATTCAAGGTCCATATCTATCTGTTCCATCCGGCCGAACGCCCTGTTCCCGAATCATTACCCGTTATCTAAACTGTTGGATTGATTTGGCTCTGTTAGACCATGATTGACATTCTGCCCCAATCATCTTTTTGAAATTGCAAGATAATCGCCCCCTTGCCGGGTTTGAATCCGGCAAGGGGGCGATGTGCTCAAGATCTGTCGGGTCAATCGTGAGGGTCCCATCGCCCAAGTCGATTTGCCGACTATCTTGCCGTCTTCCCGTCGGGCACCGGCGCCTTGACCCTCATCTCGAACGGCAACCCGCCCTTCCGGACGGGCGCCCTGAGGAACGCGTTGACGGCGGTGGACATGGACAGGCCGAGCTCGTCCAGGATGGCCGTGGCCTCCTTTTTGGCCTCCGGGTCGATCCGGATCGTCGTGGCCGGTATATTCGACGGCATGGCTGCACCTTTCCTCGTATATCGCGATGCGACCATTCCACTGTCTCTATGCGGCGGCTTCGGTCCAGTAGTCCATTTAGGGCGGCAGGACGTTGAACATATCATGGATGCGGCTCCTGCACACGCCGTTGGCGAGCTGTCGCGCGACCGTGCGCTCGGCGGTGCCGGAATCGGTCGCCATGAAGGTCCGGCACCACTTGAACCAAGCGAGGTAGGTGCCGAGGTGCTTCGTCGACACGCCCTTAAACGGCTTCATGAAGGTATCGAGGAGCGAATGGACGGTGTTGATCCGGTTGATGGTCCCCTCGGAAGGGTCCTTGGAATCGTAGGCCGTGTGTGCGTCGACCTCGAGCTCCGCGAGGACGTCGACATAGGCGGACGCCTTGTCCGTCGCTACGACGGAAGCGGACGCGATGCGGTCCCTCAGCACGTCCATGGCGCGTTTCCTCGACAGGATGCCTCGTCCCGAGACCTGGAGAAACGTCTCGTTCGAGTCGTTCACGCCGGTCATGACGCAGATCTGCTCGCGCGACAGTCCGCGCCTGTGCACCTGCTTGCCACGATGTCGGGAGTGACGTGGCATCGTAAATGACCCCTTCGTGTGGTTGCCCTTGAACGACTCGGGGAAGTAGGTCTCGTCGAGCTCGCAGCCGCAGCCCCGCCCGGTCTTGAACGAGGGCGAGTAGGCCGAGAGACACTCGATGAGCCTGTGGCGCATGGTGTAGGCGGTCTTGAGGCAGACATGGCAGCGCCCCGCGCATTCGCGCAGGGGCAGCATGAGAACGAAGCACTCGGCATTGGCCATCCAGGTCTCCTTCGGGAGCCTGCTCGTCCCCAGGATGTGCCCGCTGCCCATGCCGAAGGTCCTGCCGCAATCCTGGCAGAGGTAACGCTGCTCGCCGTTCTTTGATTTGCCCTTCTTCACGACCGCGGCGGACCCGCAGCGCGGGGAGCGCTCGGCCTCGTAGGCGGAGCCGGCGGCGTTCGGTCCTGCTGAGGCTCGCGATGTCCCTCTTGAAGGTGATTACCAGGTCCTCGGCGTTCATGCTGCCCCGCGGTCTACGAGGCTAACGATATGGCGCCGTGATGACATATGTATGTCAATCTTGGTCTAACAGAGCCTAACGAAAGTGCATGTCAGGAGTTTCCCTTAGGCATTTTGCGGCTATAGGAACAAGGTCGAACATCGTGTGAACGACATCGCCCGTGTTTGCAACGGTAGCCGTGAACTTGCCGTTTCCAAAATCCATCAGATGGTAGAGGTTGATGGTTAAGTCCTTTTGCGTGGCAATTCTCAGAATCCAGTAAGCGCAATTGTCGCTGCAGGTTGTGGCGTTGTATACGTTCTGAGGCATGAAGTACATGAGCAACAGCGTCTTAGTGCCTCCCGACAGCCTTTCAGGAGGGATAATGCCTAGGATCTTGGTGTCTATTGCGCAGGGTCCAACGACATTGCCTTTATCGATTGATTTAATAATCCTTTGAGCAAAGGCGTCTTGAAACCACTGGGGCGAATAGACGTTATCGAAGTAAACCGACGTATTGTAGATAACGTTTTCCATATCACCATAGTGAATTGTTAACACGTTGGTCCCTTCGGGTTGCTGGTTTGGTGTTCGGTGAGACTGATTGTATCGCACGCATAAGACGGGCGTAATTTGCCAGAAACACATGCGATTGATAACCATTGACAGTCAAGACCTGTATCCAGTGCCCGTATTTGCATGTCCGTACTTGAACCTAAGTTGCTTTGAAGGCCTATGTTTTAGACAATAGTTCCAGGCTAGGCTCTGCGTGGCGGCACGTAAAAGCCGTACTGTGCTTGGGTGGGTAAAAGTCCAAGACGATTAGATATCCGAGAGGATATCGAGCCCGTGCCGGGGAGATAAGGTGAGCCCGCGCCGGGGACTATAGTTCCGGCAACAAATGGGTTTCCGCGAGGATGCCGCGGCTGACGGTCAGTATATTACCGCCCTACACGCTCCTTCCGCGCGTCGCCTGCTCAAACGATTTGCGCCGAATTTTATTCCGCGGGCGGTGAGCCTGTTTATAGACAACGTCACGACCTATAGACGGGTGTCTTGGGGGTATTGCAGCTTGGCTCCCGTCCCCCCAATCTAGTAGACTTGGAAACCGTTGCTAGATTAGGGGGATTTTCCATGAGACGCTCCACGAAACGAATTT